>NZ_JABXJH010000059.1:0-22758 GCF_013373675.1 Bacteroides sp. L10-4 | reverse complement strand
TCCACGCTTTACATTCTATCGCTGACACGGCCTGGAAAAACGGACAATCCCCTCTTAAAGCTATATTGGCGCTCGTCTAAACTGACGGGCTAATTCTTCGTATCCTTTGTTCTCGCTGAATAGTTACATTTTTTTATAAAGCAAGAAAATGATGTTAATTTCATGTTTATGTCTCGAACTATTTTTTTGAATGCTGTGTTTCTTCAGTACATAACGAAGGATAAAATCGGTTACATCCAACTGATTTAAGAATAGTTGCTTAATAAATATAAGATGTTAAGTTTGTTTGTTATTAAAATCGATAGTCATGAAAAGTCTAAGTTTTGATTTGCGCGTCAGATTAATAATCAGTTCTGTTATTGGAGCAATAGCATGTTTGTTTTCAAGTAACTGCAGACAGGTAAAATGATAGCAATATGAAGGACTGAAGGTTTTTTCTTTCTATTTGAAGTCAAGGAATGATATATCTATTCATATTTACATGTAAATCTCAAAATTGAATGTGTAACTTAAAAAAATCAGCCTATGTATTTTCTGTGGTACATTATTATTGGAATTGTTGCCGGATTCATTGCCGGTAAACTAATGCGAGGCGGTGGTTTCGGTCTCCTTGTCAATCTGTTAGTGGGCGTCGTTGGTGGCGTTTTAGGCGGGTGGGTGTTCGGTTTGCTGGGAATAGCAACGACGGGCCTGCTGGGTAGCTTGATAACTTCAACTGTAGGAGCTGTTGTATTGCTGTGGATTGTTTCGTTGTTTAATAACAGAAAAAGAATTGAAATTTAATTGTTTTAACCATTTAAAACCAACTTAATTATGGAAAATAGAAATTCTAGTTTATGGATCGGCCTGGGAGTAGGTTCGGTCATCGGTGCTCTTGCTTATCGTTTCTCACGCACTTCGAAAGCCAAGAAGTTGAAGGAAAAAGTATGTGACGCCTTTCATAAGATAACCGGTCAGGCAGAGGACATGCTGGATGAAGCCGGGGAAAAAGTGGCGGATACCGGAAAAGCCGTAGTGGACAAGGTGGCTGACAAAGCTTCCGAATTTGCCGGGAAAGCGGATGAATTTAAAGGCAAAGTGCATACAATGGCTTCCGAGGTAAAGAAATGAACCTGAACAAGTAACTTGTAGACTACTCATACGCTTATGAAATGGGAAGAAAGTCTGAAATATCAGTTGTACGCTGACGGTAGGAAGAGAAGTTATGAAAAACTGTATCGGATATCCCGGTTAGCATACCTCAAAGGATGTAGCGAGGAAAAAAAGAAAGCCCTCGAAGCATATCGGCTATGTTGCAGCAGGCTGTTTGGCAACAGATGCATGCCGTCTATCGGAAGCAGTCTGAAGCGGAAGAAGCTATGTGATGCGGATTGTCCTTACATAAGGAAGTATGAGTTTGAGTTGTACAAGCTCGGCGGGTGTGCGGAAAGCACACCCGAATGAACCTAAATTTTAACTCCAAATTGAAAAGATTATGTTTTATCATGTAAAAGATTTGCAGTTCAATGCCCGGGTATCAAGACCCGATCCACGTTTTGCACGTGTAATGCTCGAGGCATTCGGTGGAGCGAACGGAGAATTGAAATCTGCTTTGCAGTATTTTGTGCAGGCTTTCAGTTGCCATAATCCATTTCCGGATAAGTATGACATGCTGATGGATATCGCTACTGAAGAATTCGGCCATCTGGAAATTGTGGGAGCCACTATCCAGATGCTTCTGGGAAAGGTAAACGGAGAAATGAAGAATGCTCTTGAAGATACGCCGCTTCATACAATGATGAGTGGTAAATCAGCCAAAGAAGAGTTAATTCATCAAGCATTCACCAATCCGCAGTTCCTGGTAGGTGCTCCCGGCAGTCCGGCTTTGACAGATAGTAACGGAAACCCCTGGTGTGCTACCTACGTATCTGCTACAGCCGAACTTACAGTGGATTTGCGTTCCAATATGGCAGGAGAGGCTCGTGCTAAGATAGGTTACGAAAACCTTCTTCAGCTGACAGACGACCCTTTGGTAAAGGAAACGCTCGGATTCCTTATGGCCCGTGAGGTGACGCACTACCAGCAGTTTGAGGCGGCTTTGGCAACAATCCAGCCCAATTTCCCACCGGGAGTATTTCAAACCTCCCCCAGATATAGCAACCTGTATTTCGATTTGTCGAAAGGAGAAGACGCCCGCGGACCTTGGAATGAGGGCGAGAGTACGCAACTGAAAGAGCAGTGGCAATATATAGAAAAGCCGCTTGAAGAAGTGAGGAGTACCAACGGATTGCTGGACAGAAAACCGGAAGGCACGGACCGTTCGGAAAAGAATATTGCCAAGAAAGAAGCACATTTGTCTAAAGAGCGTAGTGGGCAGGTTCTGTCGGCTACTCCGGAGGAGAAGGCATCTTGGTGCAAATATCAGTGAATTGAAAGAAACATCGGTTTATAACCGCTGTGATTATTAACCATAAACCATTTAATTATGAACAAGAAAAATGAAAAGAAACAGGAAGAGGTAAAGAACACGAAGAAGAGTGTTCAGGCCAAAGAGTGTAAGTCTTCAACTTCATGCAAAAAGGCAGAGAAGAAGTAAGAGTTTGAAACCTTAAAGTTTGTACAGACTGTCCGGGAACTACATTCCCGGACAGTCTTAAAATAATTAAATTTTGATGAGTATGAAAAAGTTATTGTTTGCAATTTTGGTATTGACACTGGTAGTGTCTTTCACGTCTTGTCGTGACAAGAAAGAGCAGAAAAAAGTGGAATATCAAGTAGAAAAAGTTAAAAGTGATGTCAATAATGCAGCTGACAAGGTGTCTGATAAAGTTCAGGATGGCGCCGATGCTGTAAAGGACGCTTGGAAAGATGCGAAGAAAGATGTCAGACAAGGTGCTGAAAAGGCCAAGAAGGAGATAAAGGAAGGATATAATGACGTGAAAAAGGAAGTTGAGAAGAAGCTTGACTGATTCTTTGGAATGTATTGTTATGTCGGTAGTAATTTTTTGTATATAAGTATATTATGGTTGGATTTGTAATATGGATTGTAGGATTGGTACTGACTATCAGAGCAGCTCTCGAAATATGGCGTATTCATGCGCCGGCAGAAAGAAAGCTGATAGCCATTGTCCTGGTGCTTCTCACCAGTTGGGTGGGACTGCTGTTCTATTACTTTTACGGCAAACCCCGTATGCCACAGTGGCTGGGCGTTGGCTTCGAAAGGTATTGATGGCTGTATAGCCGTTTATGTTGACTGGAATATCCCAAAACAAAAATGCGTTGGTTGGCAGTAGTGGCCGATTCGTTTTTGTTTTGGGATATTTGTATGGGAGAATGGGCGTTAAGGTGTGCCCTTACCAGTATTTCCCGATTCTTTCGTAACCGAAGACCCGGCTGCGTTCATCCTTGATGCCTTGCAGCTGATTGCAGATTATTTGTGCTCCGATCATGCTGAAAGTGATTCCGTTTCCACCATATCCCAGGTCGAAGAACAGTCGCTCTTTGCCGGGCCAGTTGCCGATGAAAGGCAATCCGTCTTTGGTAGTGCTGAATGTGCCGCACCATGCCATTTCCGTTTTGAAAGGTATGTCAGGTAACAGTTTTCCGAATTTCTTCTCCAGGATACGGGTTTTCTTTCTGAGTAGCGAATCACGGCGCTGCGGAGCACTGAACTTTTCATCTTCGCCACCTATGATAATCCGGTTTCCGTCGGTGGTGCGGATATATAGATACGGGTCGGCCGTTTCCCAAATCAGGCAATGTGTCGGCCATAGGTGTTCCGGAGCTACCGGATGTGATATGAGTGCATAGGTAGAAGTCAGTTCCATGATTTCCTGCGGAAGAAATTGCCCGGCTTCAAATCCGGCGGCTACGATTATATATCCGCATCTGATTTTATGTCCTTTGTCTGTTGTCATGATGCAGCCGTCAGGCGTTTCCTTGTATTCCTTGATATCGGTATGGGTGAAGACATTCAGTCCGTTTTCCTTCATATTGTGAGCCAGCAGTCCGGTTGCGGCTCTGTAGGCATCCATCTGTGCGGAAGATTCGTTTACAAGGGCATTGCCGGATACTTCCACGTGATATTGTTCTCTGACCTCTTTTTGCTTGAGTAGAGTGACCGGTAATTTATGCTTTTCCCGTATCTCATATTCTTGTTTCAGTAGCTTGTTGTCTGCCGGGCTACTGGCGTAAAAGAGGCTGGGAAGTTGCTCATAGCCGGCATTGACACCCGTTTCTTCCAATACTTTTTTAATATCAGTGATGGATTGCAGGCATGCCCGGTAAGCTGTTACAGCATTTTTTTCGCCAATCATTGCTGCCATCCGGCAAAGTGGAACGTCTATTTCATATTGTAGCAAAGCGGTACTGGCTGCGGAGCTTCCGGTTGCGATGCTGCGCTTGTCAATCACGCAGCATTCTATTCCGGCATGACACAATTCGTGTGCCATCAAGGCTCCTGTTATGCCGGAACCTATAATGGCCACATCTGTTGAAAAATCCTCCTCCAAAGGGTGGAAATAGTCTAATAAGGAATTTCTGATAATCCAATAGGGTAATCCTGAGTGTAAGTCCATAATGTAATCTGTTTTATTAATTTCCCCCTCACTTTCTTTCTATCGCTAAAAGCGGAAAGAAAATGAGGGGGATTAAGAAAAGTCATTTATCTCGTTCGGAATCGGGCATCCGTTTGCAAAAGGAGGTTATTTGCCTTCTTCGATGGTACAGATGCTGACGCGGTTCCAGTCCGGTTCGGAGAACATGTCGCCGATTCCCTGGCCTTCGGAGGCAATGCGGGTGTCATCGATCTTGTATTTTCTTACAAGTATGTTCTTCACGGCTTCGGCACGTGCTTTCGCCAGTTTCTCGTTGAAGGCAAGGTTGCCTTCGGGAGAAGCATACCCTTTGATGATGACTTTGGCTTCAGGATGTTTCTTCATGTAAGTGGCCACGCGCTCTACGTTAGGCAGCTGAGAGGCGTCGACTGCCGACTTCCCTTGTCTGAAGGTAACGATGGATTCCGGAATGCGGTTGTTCTTCACCACGGTTTCCACGTTGGCGGCTTGGCTTCTGCAGTCGGCCAGCTCTTTTTGCAGGTTGCTTGCTTGCTGCATGGCATTGTCCAGCTGCATGTCCTTGTCATTCAATTGTGACCGCAGGCCGTTGACTGCATCATTCAGTTCGGCTACTTCCATGGCGTCATAGGGGCGTGCATTGGTAAAATGGTGTCTGCCGTTGCTGCTCATGAAGTGGTAAGTCAGTCCGGCGGTCAGTTCGAAGCTGGCGTTGTTGGCGTTGAAACGGCTTTTGGCTCTGCTGAAGTCTCCCTGCATGTCATATACGATGGCCGGTTTGATGCCCAGTGTCCATGCTTTCTCTTCACCCAGATTGAAGTTCAGGTTCAGGCCGAGGCGTGTGGACCAGGAGTTCGTATCACCAGGGCCATTCTGGTAGTAATGCAGCCAGCCGATGCCCGACACTGTTTCGATTTCGAAGACGCGTGGTTCTCCGGTGTATCCTCCAAACAGATTCATCAGATTGACTTTTCCGAGCAAGCTTACTTCGGAGGCGTCGAAAGCGGTTTTGCTGGCCGAGGTGTTTACATATCCCATGCCTTGAATGCCCAGGCCGAAGATGGGAGTAAGTTGTTTGCCTATCCCGAATCCGAAGGCCGGTCGGGCATTTTTAAAGAAGGCACTGTGGGTAAGAGGTGTTACGGCACCGGTTTTCAGTTCAATAGACCAGTTATCGCCAGGGCGTGTTCCTTCAAGGGCTGTACGGTCATTTTGCGCGTGCATGGCAAGGGTTCCCATGCTGAGTGCTAAAACAAAGATAGATTTTTTCATAATTAAAAATAAATTAATGGTAATACAATAAAATATATGTCACACGCGGTATATTGTCATTTGTGTAGTTGTGATTGTACACAAAGTGATAAATAACTTTGTTGCTCGATGTCATCTAAAAAACAGTTCGTCAAAAAAGATAGTTCGAGCGACTGAAATGAATTTAACATCTATTTAATGATTTGAATAGTTCCCAAAAACTGCATTGAAGTTCGAAAACATTTCATGTATATAAAACAACAAGTACCGGCTGCTTGTTTAGAAACTGTTTTGATTTTACTCGATAAATTTGTTTGGATTCTCCTCCTTCTGGAAGGAGGAGTCCCCGTAGGGGGAGGTGGTAGGTCAAACAACAAATACCTATGAATCATAAAACAACAAGGATTTCTTCAAAACAATTTCTTAATTTTTGCTTGAAAAGTTTTTCTATTCCGCTTTTTTTGATTTTCTTTTCGGTCTGTTATAATGAATTACACATAAATCGACGATGAAGAAAGATTGGAAACTGCTATTGATGTACGCATTCATAGGTATTGTGGCGGCAGGGGTCGCCGGTTGTTTTCTGTACAAACACCGGCTGAAGTTTTGGCAGATGCAGGCGCGTAGTGTTTTTCCCGTGGCTTTGCAAGAGGGGTTGCAGAAGTGGAAGGAGATTGATGTGCATCGCAGTATGTCGGGGAATGTGCGGTTGCCGGATGATTCCGTTGGCATGGAGAAGAAACCGATAAAAGTGTCGTTAGAAAGCGAATACGGCAAAAGAGACTATTGGATTCCGTATGAGAAATACTCTCGGAATATAGAACAGGCTTTTGAATTAAGAGGAATATGCTCTTATCTTCTGCATGTATCTCCTCCGAATGCCGATTCGTTGAATATGTTTTGGAAGAATCGGTTGGCTGCAATGGGATTTTCCGGAACAACGGTCGTACGCATTTCCGTGTCAGACTGGCAGGAACGCGAGTCTTATACTTATTCTGCCGATTCTTCTTATCTGTCCAAATCGGATAGTCTGTCCGTTTATTATATAGGATGCAGATGTGAGGTTGGGGTGACCGGATACCTTTATCATCCTTGGTGGACGGTTCTTTCCTGGAAGGAGATGGCTTTGATGGTTGCCTTGATTGTTTCTTGTATTCTCTTGTTCTTTATGCGGGGGTATGTGTATAGGGTTTATTATCGTCTTTTTGTTAAGGAAAAGCACATCGTGATAGAAAAGGAAGTTCCTGTGGTTGTTGGTCGCGAGAGCCGTCCACATACTTATCGGTTGGAAGAAGGTGTGTACTTTGATGCCGATTCCCGGTTGTTGAAGAAGGGAGATGATGTCGTAAAGTTGGCGCCATTGCTTGCCCGATTGCTGCAAGGCTTCCTGGATGCGGAAAATTATACGTTGTCTAATGATGAAATTCTGCATTTATTGTGGCCGGATGGTAGCGGTACTCAGGATAAATTGTATCAGAATATAAAAAGATTGCGTAATTATTTGTCAAAGATTTCCATTTGTACGGTTGAAGGTGAAAAGTTCGTCTATCACTTAAAAATCCATCGTTCCATCAAGGAATATCCTGCCTGAATGGTGTTCTGACAAAATCTGACAAAATCTGACAAAATCTGACAAAATCTGACATTTTCAACTTTTTGTTTGATTATCAGTTTTTGTCAGGTTGAAAATTTGGATGGAGTTTTTCTTTTCCATTAACTTTGCTCTATCATTCAATCAATAAACATGGAAAAAATGAAAAAGAAAATTCTATTTACAGTTTTGTTTTCGGCGGCTGTAGTCGCTTCCTTTCAATTAGGTGCTGAACATGAAAAGTTGGACAGTCTGATGCTTGAGAATATAGAGGCTTTGGCATCGGGTGAAGAAGCGGAACTTATAAATTGTATTGGAAGTGGTTCTGTGGATTGTCCCATAGATCATGTGAAAGTCTATTTAGTTCAATATCGTTGACTATGCGACATCCTTTCCACATCCGGGTGCAGGGAAGACAGAGCGGTGGTGCTCGATTTGCATGACAAGGCATCCGATGAGATGCTTTCTGTGGAAAATATTCGAAGGATGAGCCGCTTATAGAATATCAGATACAATGAATAAAAGAAAATATAAAAAGGGATGAAGAGGAGCGGACGGCTAACGTTTTGTTGGTCCATTGCGTACCGCCCGTTCCGTAACCCACCCTGGAAAGGAGGTTTCGGCAAAGATAACAATTTAAATTGAACAAGCAACATGTTTGCTTTTCCGTTGAAAGGATAGATACGGAAACAGATAAGAATTACAATACTTAAAACTAAAAAGTAAGAATTATGAAAAAAATAATGAGAGTAGCTTTTGTTGCTGCATTTGCTGCGATTGCAGGATATGGTATTTATACGAATCAGAAAGTTGATACAATGTCGGATTTGATGCTGGCTAATGTGGAAGCGTTGGCGAGTGGTGAGAGTTCAGGTGGTTCATGTGAAGAAGTATGCTACCCCTGCACAAATTGGCAATGTACAAGAATCCTTGGAGGAGTAACGTCTGTTTGTACTCAATATAGAAAAAATAAATAATAAGATAGATAGAAGAATAAGTATTGGCAATTTATTTGCCAATACTTGTTTTAAAAAATGTAAAAATATGAAGGATAGAATTTTATTGTTATTATTGGGAACTAGCATATTATTTTCTTGTTCACAAAAAGAAAGATACTTGGATGCTCAATCTTTTAATTTTAATGATTTTGAGGCTGAAATAGAGTTGAAAGGTAAAACATTAGAATTTGATGATTTGATTATGAATCCAATCGGATTGCAGGTTTATGATTCAATTCTGATAACATTGGAATATGGAGGCGAAAGTTTATGTAATATATATAATCTGAATACAAAAAAGAAAATTGGTGGGCGTTTGACGAAAGGGCAAGGACCGAATGAAATGCTGATGCCTTCATTTATAGATAATGATGGGGAAAGTATACAGATAATTGATATGGCGACTTCTACAATTTATAATTATGACCTGATTGATTTTATAGAAAATGCAAATTCTCAACCGATATCTAAAATAAAGTTGGCAGAAAGCATAAATTCGGGGGCACAGATTCTTGGTGATAAATTTATAGGATATCCTTATTTTAAGGAGCGTCAATTGTATGTTTTTGATAAGGAAGGGAAGAAGATTGGTGAAATGGTAGATTTCCCGCGTTCAACTATAGATTATTCTGATATGGAAAGGACAGATGCGTATTATATGGGATTTGCTACTAATGGGTCAGACAGGGTAGCCATCTGCTATTATATGACAGATTTGATTGAAATATATGATTCTGTCGGGGTTTTAAAGAATAGTATGCATGGACCTGAACATTTTTTCTCTTATTTCAAGGAGGAACATGATGCAGATGGGGTAACGTCTTATCCGGTAAAAGGTAAAAATAGAGATTCTTATTTTGCACCGAGAAGTGCCGGAAGCCAGTTGTTTGTACTGTATAATGGAAGATATGTGGACGAAAAGGGGCATGATTCGTGTTGTAAAAAGTTGTTTTCGTTCTCATGGGATGGGAATCCGAAAAATGTGTATATTCTTGACGATGCAATATTTACATTTTGTGTAGATAAGAGAAAGCATAAAATCTATGGTGTCGGTAATTCTCCGGACAATCATATTGTGGAGTATTCATATTGAAAAGATTAGGCTGAATTTGGAATTTATACCTGATTTGTTGACATGAATTTTAGATGTTTAGTATGTATGTTTCTTCCTCTTTTTCTGTTTTCTTGTGGAAATAAAAAAGAGAATATAAAAGAATTATTGCAAGTATGGAGCCAAAAAGAAATTAAGTTTCCTGATGAATTGATATTTAGTGTAAAAGGTAAAGATACTGTAGATTTTTCAATATCGGGGAAATATAAAATTCTTACTTACGTTGATTCTATAGGTTGTATAAGTTGTAAATTGCAATTGGGTAAATGGAAAATATGGATGGAGGAAGTGGATGGTGAAAGTATGGGTTCTGTGAAATTTTTATTTTTCTTCTCTCCTGAAAAGAGAAAAAAGTTTTTGGAGACATTGAGATTTGAGAATTTCTTTCATCCTGTTTGCATTGATGATAAAAACAGGTTGAATCAATTGAACCATTTCCCTTCAGATATGACTTTCCAAACTTTTCTATTAGATGAAAATAATAAAGTTCTTGCTATCGGCAATCCCATCCATAATCCCCAAGTGAAGGAACTCTATCTAAATATTATCCAAGGTAAACAAATGGAACAAGAAGATAAAAGCATGCATATAATTACCAAAGTGAGTATAGACCGTAGTTCTGTTTCGATGGGGAGCTTCGACTGGCAGGAGGAGCAAAAGTCAGCTTTCACCTTGAAGAATACGGGCGACAAGCCTTTGGTTATACAGGACGTCACCACCTCTTGCGGTTGCACCACCGTGGCTTATTCCAAAGAGCCTTTGCAGCCGGGCGGTGCAACCACCCTGGAGGTGGTTTATAAGGCCAAACGCCCCGAACACTTCGACAAGACAATCACCTTGTACTGCAATACGGACAATTCTCCGTTGACATTGAAGATTAGCGGGGATGCGAAATGATATGAAAAGAAAGATAACGATTTAAATTGAACAAGCAACATGTTTGCTTTTCCGTTGAAAGGATAGATACGGAAACAGATAAGAATTACAATACTTAAAACTAAAAAGTAAGAATTATGAAAAAAATAATGAGAGTAGCTTTTGTTGCTGCATTTGCTGCGATTGCAGGATATGGTATTTATACGAATCAGAAAGTTGATACAATGTCGGATTTGATGCTGGCTAATGTGGAAGCGTTGGCGAGTGGTGAGGGTGGATCTTCGGATTGTGATACTTATTGTACGCCTGATGATCGATGTACTTGTATTATTAGGTATGCAGGAGAAGTACAAGGAATAACTTGTGATAATTCTCGTGGAAAATAAGAGTTGAAGGTGAAGAGGCATGAATTTATTATTTGAATGTATTTATGCCTCTTTTCCATTATGAAAAGATATAATGTTATGAAAAAATTTTTTTTATGCCTTTTGTCTTTAGGATTATTACTAATGTCTTGTAAGCAAAATGAAAAAATATATTCAGATGCTACCCTTGTTGACTATGATGATTTTAAAGAAATAATAGAGTTAAAAGCGGAAACGATTGCCGGATTTGATAGTTTGTTTTTAGCACCTACGCATTTGTGTGCTTATGATAGCATGTTGATTACGATAAATAAGAGGAGTGATAAAAGAATACTTGTATTCAATGTGAATACAGAAAAGAAAGTAGCAGAACATATATCAGTTGGGCAAGGGCCGGGAGAAATGTTGCTTCCTCGTATTGTGGGCAATGATGATTCTAAAATCTTGATATCTGATTTGATAAAATCTACAGTTTTAGAATATAGTATGGAAGATTTTTTCAAATCAGGTGAACTTCAGTATACGAAATTTATTTCATTACAAAAACCGATTTCCGGTGAGGTAAGGTTATTAAAGGATAGGCTTATAGGCGATGTCTCTCGGAATACATCATTTCTATTTTATGAGTTTAATAGCGAAGGAGAGGTAGTAGATTCAATAGGACGTTATCCAGAGGCAAATTGGGAAATAACAGATGTGGAAAAAAAGAATGTGTATTCTTTTTCATTTACGACAAATCAACAGGATCGGATTGCTGTTTGTTATAATTGGACTGACCTGATTGATATTTATGACAGAGAGGGAAATTTGCTCAATAGAATTCATGGGCCTCGATATTTTGCATCTCATTTTGAAGAGTTCAATGATGGAAAAGTGAATTCCAGTTCACGGGTAAAAGGTGAAACAAGAGATGCTTATTTTTCTCCAGTCCATGTAGGAGATGAATTCTGGGTATTATTTAGTGGAAAATCAGAGGATGAAGACGGGTATAATATTTTGGCAGAACAAATATTTGTTTTTGGCTGGGATGGAACTCCACGGAAAATATTTAAATTAGACAAGGGAGTACTTGCTTTTACTGTAAATGAGAAAATGAGGAAAATATATGGTATCAGTAATTCTCCAGATTATCATATTCTTACATTTTCATATTGATATATTGATGTATGATGAGATTTCTTTTTATCCTATTTGTGCCTTTCATGTTATTATCGAGTTGTAGTAATTTAGAGAAGAAAAGACAAGTCGTTTCTGCTATAGAACAATGGATTGGTAAGGAACTATTGTATCCGAATTCAACTATATTTACTATACAAGGTGTTGATACATTAGATAATGCATTTTTGGAAGAATATTCTTATACAATAGTTAGTTATGTTGATTCTATTGGGTGTACAAGTTGTAAATTGCAACTTAACAGATGGAATATCTTTATGCAAGAAGTAGATTCTATCTCAAAAAAGAAAGTTAATTTGAATTTTATCTTTCATCCTAAGAATGTGCAAGAAATAATTAATATATTGAAAGTTAATGCCTTTAAACATCCTGTATGGATTGATATAAATGATTCATTTAATAAATTGAATCATTTATCGTCTAATATGTCTTTCCAAACTTTTTTACTTGATAAAGATAATAAAGTTGTTTCTATTGGTAATCCTATTTATAACCCCCAAGTGAAAGAACTCTACCTGAATATTATCCAAGGTAAACAGCTAGGACGGGAGAATAAGAGTAAGCATATAATTACCAAAGTGAGTATAGACCGTAGTTCTGTTTCGATGGGGAGCTTCGACTGGCAGGAGGAGCAAAAGTCAGCTTTCACCTTGAAGAATACGGGCGACAAGCCTTTGGTTATACAGGACGTCACCACCTCTTGCGGTTGCACCACCGTGGCTTATTCCAAAGAGCCTTTGCAGCCGGGCGGTGCAACCACCCTGGAGGTGGTTTATAAGGCCGAACGCCCCGAACACTTCGACAAGACAATCACCTTGTACTGCAATACGGACAATTCTCCGTTGACATTGAAGATTAGCGGGGATGCCAAATAACAAATAGAAAGAGTAATCATGCGAATGCCCCCGAGTAAAATATTCCGGTGCTTCCCGTTATGCGGATGCCTGATGCTCCTGCTTTTCCCGTCTTGCCGCCGGGATGTCGCGCTGGAGCGTTCCTTGGCGCTTGCCGGTGAGAACCGGCAGGAACTGGAGCATGTGCTGTGGCACTATAAGGACGACAGCCTGAAACTCGCTGCCGCCCGTTTCCTGATAGAGAACATGCCCTACCACTTCTACGAGGAGGAGTTTTACGCGCTGCCCGGCGATGGGAGACACCGCCCGCAGCTGACGGACTTCTCCACGGAGGAGGCTGGCAAGGCGCACCTCGACTCGCTGGCAAGGGCGGGGCGTATGGTGGAACGCCACCGCTACAAGGATATCCAGACGCTGGACAGTGCTTTCCTGGTACGGAACATCGACCTCGCTTTCGAGGCGTGGATGAAGCCCTGGGCGAGGCGGGTGCCTTTTGCTGTCTTCTGCCGGTATATACTGCCGTACCGCACCAGCCGTGAATACCCTTCGGGCCTCAGGAAGGAGATGATGGACAGGTTCACCCCCTTGCTCGACTCTGCCGGAGTCTCCACTCCGTTGGAAGCTTGCTCGCTGCTGAACGCGAGGCTGGAAACCTTGATGAAGTATAAAAAGAACTCCCCCCCTTTCTATCCTACGATAGAGGAGACGTATGCCTGGGGAGGTGCCCGGTGCGAAGGCTTGTGCGATTTGGGCCTGTTCGTCATGCGTGCCGTGGGCATCCCTGTGGCCTTGGACAAGACCCTCTGGACGCGCATGGACTGGGGGCACAACTGGGGAGCCGTGTGGCAGGACGGACGTTTCCACAGCTTTGCTCCCGGAGAGCAGTTACCGGGTGAGTATCTGCCGGTATTGAACGGCCGGGGAAATTTGCGGCCCGCCAAGGTATACCGCTCCCATTTCGGCCTCTGTTCCGTGCCCGGCAGAGAGGAAGGCGCGGACGACGGCTATGCCACCTGGCTGAAAAGTCCCTTGCTGGAGGACGTCAGCCCGGAGTACCTCGAACGTCCCGTCGATGTCCGCGTGTCGACCGACCGCATCCGGGAGTTCGTGCATGCATCGGGCCGGGTCTATCTTTGCGCCTACAATTATTACCGGTGGGAGCCCATTGCCATGGGATGCCGCACCGATACGGTCTGTCAGTTTCACCGGGTGGGATGCGACAACATCTTCATCGTGGCGGATTCTCCCTCGGGCGGGCGGCTCCGCTTCCTTACCGCCCCGTTCCATGCGGATGCGAGCGGGCATGTACGCAAGTTCATCCCCCGTACGGACCAGACACGGGCGTTCACGTTCCCGAAACGGAAAAGGCTGCTCAAGCGTCCGTACACGCTCCACTACTGGGATGCGGAGTCGGCTTCGTTTTCCCCGCTGGAATACGACAGCACCGCCGATTCCACCCAGAGCTATACGAATATCCCGGAGAATGCGCTGCTGTGGTTCACCGTGCCCGACCGCATCGTCAACCAGCGTGTGTTCTATCTGGAAAACGACAGTGTGATAACCATGGACCTGATAAGGTAGGAAAGGATGGACGGGAAGGAAACGAAGAGGATTATGGTAAGGTGGCTTGGCAGGCTGACGAACGCCGCTTTTTACCTTTGCCTGCTTGCCGCGGGCTATTGTGTATTGCATGTGTTTGCCGTGGTCTCCTTCAGGATTCCCAGCGACTCGATGTCGCCCGCCCTGTTGCCTGGCGACTATATCTTGGTGGACAAGTGTTCGGGCGGCGCGCGCCTGTTCGACCTCTCCGGCGCCTTGGAGGGGAAGGATGTGGAGATATACCGTGTGCCGGGCTGGAGGAGGTACCGGAGGGACGACGTGTTGGTATTCAACTTCCCCTATCGGCCGGGCAGTTGGGACAGTATTGCCTTTGACGTGATGCGCTACTACGTGAAGCGTTGCGTGGCGGTGCCGGGCGACACGCTGGAGATAAGAAACGGGCGCTACCGGATAGCCGGCCATGAGGGGAACGTGGGCTACTTGCCTTCCCAGGAAGCGATGGCCCTGTTGCCCGACAGCGGCGTCGCGGGCGTGCAGATGGAGACCTTCCCCTGGAACAAGGATTGGGGCTGGACGGTGAAGGAGTTCGGGCCGCTGCCTGTTCCCGCCAAGGGGCAGGTGGTGGAGATGGATTCCGCGTCGTGGTTGCTCTACCGGCAACCTGTGGGCTGGGAGCAGAAAAAGAAATTGCGCATGGATGCGGACGGCCGCGCCTATCTGGGCGACAGCCTGATACGGGAATACCGCTTCCTGGAGAACTACTACTTCGTGGCGGGCGACAAGGCGGAGAACTCGCAGGACTCCCGTTACTGGGGGCTGCTTCCCGAGCCTTTTATCGTGGGACGTGCGGTGATGATATGGAAGTCGGAAGACATGGCCACCGGCGCCGTGAGATGGAACCGGACTGGAAAGAGGATAGAATAAATGGATAACTGACTGCATGGTTACTGCAAGCTTGTTGCACTGCTACTGCAAGCTTGTTGCACTGCTGCTGCAAGCTTGTTGCACTGCTGCTGCAAACTTGTTGCACTGCTGCTGCAAATAGGGTTGCAGTATCGCTGTAATTTGCTTGCATCATCTTTGCAGTGCTTGTCTGTTGAATCATAGTCAGTTGCGCTATCAGCTAAAACCGGTCTCACCGGAAAAGCCGATACTTCTGTGAATACATACGAAAGAGTGTCGGCTCTAGCTTCGTTAACTCCTGAAGGCGCGAAGTGATAATTTCTCTGACCCTTGTAAAGAACCTCCATTTATGTTTTTTTATACAAATATTCATGATGCCGACAGGTGATAATCAAACAAAAACTCTTTCAACACTGTTCTTTTCTCTGAATATTGAATATAGTATTAACTAAAACCTAGCGATTATGAAAAGATTAAGTTTAGCGGAATTGAAGGGCAGAGTGTCCTGGGGTAGTGTTTTGGGAGGTGTCATGACTGTATTGGCAATCTCTGTTTTATTGTCTATCCTGAATTCGAGTATCGGATTGTTTATGTTTGACCCGTTGTCCGATCATCCTGCTGCGGGCATAGGCACTGCTGTGGGGATTGGTTCTGCAGTCATTCTGATTGTCGGTATGGCGGCGGGTGGCTTTGTTGCCGGAAAACTGGCCGGTATGGATGGAATTATCCATGGCTTTTTGGTTTGGGCTACTACTCTGATTGTTGCCGTGGTACTGGGAATCTTCCTGGCTGCCGGTGCTGCAAAAGTGACGGCAAATGCACTCGGAGCGGTTTCGTCCGTTACGGGCAGCGTTTTGTCGGGAGCAGGCAGCGTTGTGGGCAACGGGGTTTCCGTATTGTCTGAGGAAGCGGAGGAACTGTTCGGCAAGATAGATTTTAACGCCTCCATGAAAGAAGGAAACATATCTCAGAATATCCGTACTGCATTGGTAAAGAGCGATGTGCCCGAACTTCAGCCGGATTATTTGCAGAAACAGCTGGCAGTTGTGAAGGATGACTTGACCAAGTCCGTGAAAAAAATTGCCCGTTCTCCGCAGGAAGCGGATAAAACGATTGCCGGTTTTCTAGACCGCCTGGAACAGCGTGTGGAGGATTTAGGCAAAAGTATTGACCGGAACGACTTGGCCAAAGCCATGGCCAACAATACCGATATGTCCAAAGCGGAAGCGGACAAGGCGATAGAACAATATATGAACTTGTTGGAAGATGCACGCAAGGAAGCTAAAGAACAGATTGGCAAATTGCAGGCAAATCTACAGGAAGCCGCACAGGAATGGGAAGAGATTAAGCATAAGACATTGGTGGCTGCCGATAAGGCAACAGATGCCGCAGCCCGCTCGGCTTTGATTTCGTTTTTCGCTATTTTGCTGGGAGCCGTATTGTGCTGCGTTGCCGGTGCTTATGGTGGCAGAAAAACACAGGAGAGGGTAGATATCTGATAATCATACGAGTCAGTAGTTGAACCCCTTGACGGAATCAAGGAAAACGGGCCGTGGCAACCTGCAAAATTTTGCTCTGATTTCAGTAAGTTGCCGGCACATCATATCATTGTGCCGCTCTACTGCGGCGATGAATTGGTTCCATCAACGGGTTCTTCCTGTTGTTTGTTGAATTTGCTTGGACTTACATTATAATATTTCTTGAATACTTCGCGGAAGTATTTTGCATCCGAAAATCCAACCATGTCGGCAATCTCTGTTATTGTATATTTGTTTTGTTTCAATAATTGTGCGGCGTGTTGCAAACGTATCATCCGGATATAATCGGCTGGAGCATAACCGGTCAATGCTTTTAATTTATTGAAGAAGCTTGTACGACTCATGTGATGCAGGCTGCTGAGCATGTCCACATTGAAGTCCGCATTTTCCATATTGTTCTTTATACATTCTTTGACAGAGGCTATGAATTTCCAGTCCAGGTTATTGGTGCAATTGGTTGGAAGATTTTGTTCTTTATCTTCGATGCTGTTATAAACCTGACGGAGTAAAGCACGATTTGCAAGTATGTTCTTAACCGTTGCCTTGAGTATTCCCACACTGAAGGGTTTAGTGATGTAGGCATCTGCTCTGATTTCCAGCCCTTCGAGCATATTCTTTTCATCCCCTAGCGCGGTCAGCAAGATGATAGGAATATGAGACATCTCAAGGTCGTTTTTTATAACCGAACAGAATTCATCTCCGCCCATCTCGGGCATCATTATGTCGGATATGATAATAGCTGGATTGAATTCTCGCATTATAACAAGTGCTTCCTTTCCATTGGGACAAGATTGAACATTATAGCCCGTTTTGAACATGTTAACAAGATAATTGCGTAAATCATCATTGTCTTCCACTATCAAAATACGCTGTAAAGAGTTGTTTGTTTGGGATATTTCCATGGATGCCGATAGCTCTGAAGTGTCATGAGGCATGATAGCTTCCGAATATCTATCCGGTGCTTGGGGAGAGAGGAATTTTGCTTTATGGAGATGGCTGTTCCCTTTCGGGAAAGTAACCTGTACGCAAGTACCTTGATGTTCGGTACTCTGAATCTGAATCTTGCCTTTATGTAATCTGACCAGTTTGTATACCAGCATCAACCCGATTCCACTGCCTGTTACTTTCAGATTAATGACATTACTTCCTCGAAAATAATTTCTGAACAATTTTTTCTGTTCACATGAGGGAATGCCGATTCCAGTATCTTTCACCTCAATACTCCAGGAGTTTTCTCCTTCGCAGGCATAAATGCATACATTGCCACCTTCAGGTGTATACTTCAATGCATTTGATAGGATATTCTTCAAAATAGATCCCATCTTGTCACTGTCAAACCACACATTCAGATAGTCAAAATTGCTTTCATAAACAAACCTGACGTGTTTCATCTCGGCATATTTGCGGAATGTGGCGCAAACATTGTTCATATAGGAGTTCAGTTCGTATTCAGAAACATAAAGGGTGGAAGAGTAGACATCTATCCGTTCAAAATTTATCAGGTTGGTTGTCAGCTGGAGCAGGTTGTTTACATTTTTGAGAGCCATATTCATATGCGGCAACGCTTGTTCTGTTACCATTTGGTTTTCTACAACTTCTTCCAATGGGGCTTTTATCAATGTAAGCGGAGTACGTATGTCGTGGGCTGTATTAATGAAAAACCGCGTTTTCTCATCCGAAATTTTCTTCTGTTTGTGTAGCATTATGATACGGAATATGATGCCCGTAACCAGTACCAGCAGTATTGCATATCCAATCATAGCCCAAACACTGGCCCATGCCGGAGGCGTTATGACAATCTGTATGTTTCTTGTTTCATAGGTCTTGTATTTTTCCTCATTGGATATGGCACGAATCTGTAACGTATAACTGCCGGGAGGCAGATTCCTTACAATAATCCGGTTATCCTGACTCGGACGGCTCCACTCTTTATGAAAACCGTCAATTTTCCATGAAAAAAGAATGTTGGAAGGATAATCGTAATTAATGGAGGCAACATTCAGTGAAAAAGTGTTTTGCTCGTAGGCCAGTTCCAGTCGGTCGGTCTCGTCAATATCTTTTTGCAGCGGAGAACCGTCATCGCCTGGGTAAACGGGATGGTAGGCTATCATGAAATCGCGCAGTAACAGACGTGAGTAATGTGGTTCCGGTATCTGTATATCTATCGGAAACCTGACCGCACCGTCGTTGCCGCCAAAAACAAGTGAGTTTTTGCCGTAGGTGGTAGCAGAGCCGGCATTGAAGTTGACACTCATCAATCCTTGTTCCCGTGTCCAATTGCGGAAGAAGTGTCCTTTGGGTGAATAAATGGTAATCCCGTCTTCTGTCCCCATGAGCAGGTTTCCGTCTTGACGGGGAATAATGGTGTAGATGTTGTTGGAAATCAGCGCACAATTATCTGTACGATATTGATGGATGAACTTCTCTTTGTAGAGGTTATATACAAGCAGTCCAGACCCGCGGGTACCTATGTATAGGATACTATCGTCTCTCTGGTATAACGCGCATATATAGGGAGATTCGACGGGCAAGTCTACATACCGGTAATCTCCGGATTTCTTGTCAAGCTGGTAGAGTCCCATTTGTGTGCCAATCCACATTTGTTGGGCATCTTTTTCCTGAATGGTGGTGATGGAGCTTACTCCCGGATATAAACGTATATTTTTAGTCTCTAGATTGATACATTTCAAGTGATAATATCCACCGGACCAGATATCGCCGTCCGAATCTTTCTTGATGTCGAATATATATTGGTCAGGACGTATTCCTGCAATGGTAGCAGGAGAAAGGTAACTTACCTTGAATCCTTTCTTCTTTTCTATCTTGTAGATGTCGGATGTAAATCCTCCGGCCCATATCACGCCGGGGGAGGCTTCACATAGCGTCAAAAAAATGTGATTCTCGTCATCCGGTACCGAATCAAAGGAACTGAAGAAGGAATGCCACTCTTTTATATCAGTCTGATAGAGGCTGATACCGTTGCTGGTTGCAAACCAAAGGTCACCGTCACTGTCTTCCATTATATCATGAACTTGGTTGTTTACCAGTGAGTGGCTGTTGCCAATAGAATGCTTTATCAGGTCGTAACTCCCATAACGGTTGTTACGGATGGTGATGCCAGTAGGGTAATTGGCAAGCCAAATTCGTTGCTCTTCATCCACATAAATGTCATTGATGTTGTTTCCGTTCATCCCGTTATAACTGCTGTAATCGGCCGTTATGTAGGGTTCGCTCATGTATGTATTCAAGTCTAGCTTATATACACCTTTTCCACCTGTGGCAATCAGAAGCTCATGGTCGTTCAAAGCGACAATCTGGTTGAACTCTACATTATTGGGGGATTGGCAGGGGATAATGTTTCCTTTTCCTCCTATGTCATACACAAGTATTCCTTCTTTATAGTTTCCTATGAATAACTGTTTTGAAACTGTATGATAATAGAGCTCATGCACAGGTGTACCGATACTTTCTGCCACTTCGTCGGGTATCAGCTTCAGTGTTTCTCTTTCTGTCTGGGTACGAAACAGTCCGTTTCCCGTACCGATAAAGAAATGGTTGCCGTCCGTTTGCTCAATGACGGTTATTTCGCTGT
Source organism: Bacteroides sp. L10-4 (assembly GCF_013373675.1). NCBI lineage: Bacteria > Pseudomonadati > Bacteroidota > Bacteroidia > Bacteroidales > Bacteroidaceae > Bacteroides > Bacteroides sp. L10-4. Next base: position 2,390 of record NZ_JABXJH010000059.1, on the reverse strand, counting down.
TAACCGGTGTCGCTATATGTGAAGCGGTTCCAGTCCGAGTATCATACCATACGATGCTATCTTTAGAACATAACCAGATTCTGTCATTCTTATCCAAATAGCCGTAATTTAGAAATGCTTGTGACTTATTTCTGATTAACTCCGGATGTATGTAAACCAGTTCGAATTTATCATGCTGCGAATCGTATTTGAAAATACGCCCTTTCTGACCGATAACCCATAAAATATCCTCATTGTCCATATAGAACCAGTTCAAGGCAATACGTGAATCCAGCTTCATGTTGTCATCTGAAAAGTTGTAGTGTTTGATTTGTTTTCCATCATAACGGTCTACTCCTTCTTGGGTCAGAAACCACATATAGCCTCGTCGGTCTTTCTGGATATGATATATTTTTTGATTGTTCAGACCATCTTCCAATCCTATGTATTTATAAATCTGACACCTACTTATGGTGCTACTAATGATAAGGATAACAAAAAGAAAAATTCTCTTAATATTCAAAAATGTTTTCATGTTTGTCGTAAAAGATTCAGAAATTTATCTGCAAAAATATGAAATACTGGTTAAATAATCACTTGAGAGATGAACTTTATTTTTTTAGTAGATGACAAAAATTAAAATTCTATTGTTAAGCATTTAATTATCAATAGATTATATTTGCAAAAGTCCCTGAAAATCAGTAACTTTAAAGAAAAGTTAGCCGCTTTCTCTATGAAGACTACTGATTCCAAGGACTTGGCCAAAGTTAACCAAATCCTCCCGATTATGCAAGAGTATTTTGGAAAATCGATGAATCTGGCCCGCATTAAGCTTATGGCTTATATGCTGCATGCACTTTGTGTGGTGCAGACTGTGAGCCTTCACAAACTGGCTTCGGCAATGCCTACGTCGGTTGAGCGTGATTCCAATCTGCGCCGCATTCAACGATTCATCGCCAACTATGCCTTGAACCTCGACCTGGTGGCAATGATGATCTTCTCGTTGCTTCCTGTTAAGAATGGTTTGGTTTTGAGTATGGACCGCACCAACTGGAAGTTTGGAGAGTTCAACATCAATATACTCACCCTCGGCATTACCTACAAAGGTGTTGCCTTTCCATTGCTGTTCAGTCTTTTGAACAAACGGGGCAATTCCAATTGGGAAGAACGCAAGGATATCATGGAGCGGTTCATCCGACTTTTTGGACATGACTGCATCGACTGCCTTGTGGCCGACCGCGAGTTCATCGGCAAGGAGTGGATTGGATGGCTTAACGACAACAGGATTCGATACTATATCCGTATTCGGCAGGATATTTGGGTTGTCAAGCCCTCCACAGGAGAAAGAATCAGAGTGTGGTGGCTCTTCAATTCCCTTAAAGTCGGACAGGAGAAATTCTACTACAAGCTCTTTTTGCATAAAGGGCAGTATGTCTATCTTGCAGGAAGTCGAATCAAAAACTCTGACGGGATACCCGAACTTCAGATTCTGATCTGTTTCAACCGACCTGAAGATGGAGTAGCGACCTATAAAAACGCTGGGAGATTGAAACGGCATTCCGTGCCATGAAATCTTCGGGCTTCAACATCGAGGACACCCACCTGCGTGACAGAGTGCGTATCGCACGTCTGTTTGCGATGGTCTGCATGGCTCTTGTATGGGCGTATCTCGTTGGTGAACATAAAGATATATACGTTAAACCGATAAAAATTCTGAAGCATGGGCGAAGGGCGAAGTCATTGGTCAAGTATGGTCTTGAGGAAATCTCAAACGTGCTTTTTCGACCGACATACACACCCAAGTTCGATGTATTCAAATTTTTGTCATGTACTTAACTTTATTTTATTAGATTTTGGTTTATTCTTTTAAATAGGGATATTCGGAAAATGTTATAGAATTAGTCAACTTATTTATTGCTAGTTAGTTGGCTTTTGTGTTTTTAGGTGTGTCTCCCCAAAATATCAAACTTAACATTGTACGTTCCGCCAACTTTCTATTGATTTGAGCCTATCCCAACTCATAGTAAAGGATAAAAAGAAAAAGCGTTAACTGCTTGATTTCATGCAATTAACGCTTATTTTCTTCGTGGACCAGCCTGGGCTTGAACCAGGGACCTCCAGATTATGAGAACGATAAGATGATGTTTCGTGATAGCTCGATTCGCTAATCTTTATTGAATATCAGTCAGTTATAAAATTCGCTATCCTCTATGAAACTCACTAAATCCCCCTAACTGAAACCGTTTGTTTACGCATTGTTTACGCAGAATTTGAGAGATTGCATCATTAGTGTCCAATAAAAATGGACGAGTTAAAAAATTAATCAAATAGTCCTTCAAAAAGGGGATAATCGAGTTCTTTGATATCGTTGAAATCAGTCTTATCGAACAGGTCACGTAAGTTCGTTTTGT
>NZ_JABXJH010000058.1:0-23951 GCF_013373675.1 Bacteroides sp. L10-4 | reverse complement strand
CTGATAGAGGTCGTACACCTCCTGGTAGTTTACTTTTTCTTTTGCCATAATCTTTGTTAGTAATTGGTTATGGCGCAAAGATATGCTGGGTTGCGATGCGTGTCAAGGCGGAAAATAGAATGGTTACGGGTGTTTTTGTATTCTTTAAGATTGATAGTATGGGAAGGTAAGTGGAAAACCTCCCTTTTAACGTGCAAACCACTTGTTTTTTCTTGGATATAACGGGGAATTTACGGATTAATCTCAACTATTAAAAACTGTCATTCAACAAGTTCAAATTCACATTTTCCCGATTCACATCCATTGAATATAACAGCAATCTGATGAATGCCGGGATAAAAAGTTCTTGTCGTTATGGGGCGAAACGAATGTTTCCTATTGACTTCCGTAATGGAGTTTCCTTTGTATTCCTTCTCACTGATTTTATAGACTTTCCTCGTCATCTCTCCATTCATTTTCCGATAATAGATTCCGTATTCCAATCTTATTGTCCGTTTTTCCGTATTATAATTGTTTAGATTAAAACAAAATTCAACAGAATCACCCATTTTTATTCTTTTTGTAAGAATCTTAAAGTCACCTATGCTGATATTGTCATTCAAACTCAGTCCAAACAGGTTCAATATCTCGTGATTCCCCTGCTTAAGCAATGTTCGGCATCCATGCTTGATAACCCAATCAATATTCTCTGATTGCCCTTTCCATTTTTTAGCCAAAGCAATTACGATTTGTGGATTATCCTTTGAAATATCGTTCAGGTTATTGGCAACACTCAACCTTACAAACCTGGATGGATCGTTTTTCAGATTTTCCATAATCGGAATGATGGGAGCTGGATTTTCTTTTAATTTAGGCAATGACATCGCCCACGGCAGACGAGGTCTGCACCCTTCCGATGCAAGCCTCCTTACCCCCCAGTGCGGATGTTTTGACCAAGCCAACATCTGTTTCATCATTTCATCTTGATATTTCACAATAAAGGCATGGGTCACAAATTCGCAAGTCGTGAATTGCGTAATTCGCTCAATGGCTTTCACTGATGTCTCATAGTCCTCTATTCCATATCGCTCCACATAATGGTCCAAAATAACCCCATATTCTAATGTCAGCAAATTGAAATTTTTATCGTCTATCTTTGAAAAATCGAGCAGTCTAACTTTTACACAGTCTAATAATTTAAAGATTTTCGCAACAGCTTCTTTATACTCGGTTGGCATAAACTTGTGCAGAACAGTAGTTATGTGTGCAATCCGCTGCTTATAACCTCTGTTCTCCCATTCTTCATCCATAACTAAAGTTACAAACTTGTCTACACTCATGTTCTGGAGAACAAGAGACAAGTCGTTGACAAACCTTCCAAAGAATGGCTTATCAAACATATTTTTAAAAGATTCTGCCATTACTTTTATCTTACTACTATACCATTTTCGATGTTGATTTCAATTTCATAGTCCTTTATATCCTTGATTCCGATGCCGCTATGAGTTCTTTATCTGCTTCGATATTCTTCATCTACAAAATAATACAATGCTCCATAGCACGATGGAGCGATTTATAAATGCAGAAGCACAAACTACTGATGCAACACTCGAAGTCGAAAGTCGTAGGAAACCTTGTGTACAGATGTAGAGGTAGCAGCCCATGCTGTATGCGTGAGAACCACTATGCAATCCCAGTACACTGGTGAATTTCCTACGTTCTCGACTTACAAGAGAGCATAACGCTTCTTATTTTCTTATTTCTTGGAAAGAGTTGCCCCTATCCGAATGCAAAATTAGTTATTTTATTGATGTTTTGCATTATATAGAGCGGAATTATAGCTTGAATCCTCTACTTTTTCTTGATTCTTCTACTGATTGCCGTAAACCTTGCCGAAGTTTCTCCCATTGCTCTTTGAACCATTCGCCTATCGGTTGCTTGTTTATTGTAAGCATCAATTTATTATTATCAACCGAACTTTTCTCAATTTTGAAAATGTCATTCTTGATTTCAAATCTTCGCCTATGCTCTTCGGAATAGATTTTTCCATTGCATCTGATTGCTTCCTTTTTTGTCAAAAGACTGTTTACCATATCTTTGGTAAATCCGATGGCATAGCAGAGTTTTTCCATTCTCAACATCTCTTTGAGTAAAGGGAACCAGTTGAACGCCTTTTCAAGAATGGTGTTCAATCGGGATATTTCCTTGTCCTTGATTTCAAGCTCTTGATTATGTATTCCTTGAAGATTACGAATCTGTTTGCCATGCTGTTCTTGCATATGTTGCATCTGAACTTTTAAATCATCAATGCTTTTATCCCGTTTAACAATCTCCTGTTGCAGTTCCGCATTGTTATGTTCCAGCTCTTTCAGTTTGCCGCTACCGAAAAGAGAACCCACTCCGCTTGCTATGGCTGTGGCAGCATCGGTGGCTACACTTTTGAGCTTGTCAGTGCGTATCTCCGATTTTACCTGTTTGAGTTCCTGTTCGGCAAGTTCCACCTGTTGTTCTTTATGCCGCTTTGCAGCATCTATGCGTTGCAGTTCGGCTTTCTGTTTTTCAATGATGAAGTCATTGCGTTCCAGATGTTCTTTGCCAGTGACATTTTTTGATTGCCCACGTTCCATCATTAGAATGTCTGATGCCAAAGTCTGCATTGCTGCCATATCCTCGTCATTGAGTTTGCGGCTCTTTCCTGTATCGTGGTTCATCCAGTCAAAAACAATATGGGCATGATAATTCGGCTTGAACCATTTTCCACCCACTTGGAAACTCTCCTTGTCTTCTGTGTCAGGTTTTCCACCCAGCCAATGTCCTTCGTCCTTATGCAGGAATATTTGGAGTGGCGTGATGCCCCAGCGTCTTTGGCACTCTTCACCGAATTTGCGTACATCAGCCAGTGTGGTGTCCGGTCTGATAAGCAATACTCCTTCACGGATGGGTGAACATCCCGCCACTTTGATAATCCTTCCATTCTTTCCCTTGCGTTCCCTTTCCTTTTCCTGCATGGCACGTCCGGTTTTGTTCTTGACCATTTGCTTGATATTGTCATAATGAGTTCGCAGTTCGGGAGTGCCGAAGTCGGGATTTATCCACTGTTCGTTATCGGTGGAAAGTTCGGGAACGACATAGATTCTGGACTCCCCGATATTACGCATATACTCGGCAGTCCTTCGGTTGTGTGCCTCGCTCGATGCGATGTTGCAAGGCTTTATGTGTATGCTTGATTTTGTTGCCATAGCTTCTTTTTTTGTTTACATTAGATTACTTTGTCCGCTTCCGTAACGGGGTTCTTAGGGGTAACCCATAAGCGGAGATTGCAAAGAGAGGGTCACTCTTTGCTCGGGGTTCTCAGGGGTGAAACGCCCTGAGTGGGTCATTAGGGCAAAGCCCTAATCCCCTCGGGAGAGCCCACAACTACGGAAGCGGAGCGTGTAGTTATAGTGGGCTATAACCGAAAGCCGTTCTTCTTTTTCGGTGGCTGGGTGTGCGTCTCTCTTACGGACTGGACTTGCCTGTTTCTTTCAGCCTGTTTCTGTAGGTATTCGTTCAAGTCCTTGCATCCGCTGTAGGTCTGCGAAGCGTCACGGATGTATAAGTCTCTGCCGTATTCCATACGGATTTGCCGGAGTGCTTCCATCCCTGCACGGTCATTGTCAAAGAAACAATGTATGCGCTCGTAACTACCCAACGGATAGAGAGCCTTGCTCACATTCGATACAGAGTTCAATACCATATAATCTTGTCTGTCCAGTTCGGGAAATTTCGGGCAATTTTCCAATCTCAAAGTAAGAAATGAAAGATAGTCCATAAATCCCTCGAACACATAACACGTTTCCCTCGCTGTTCCCGGCTGTCTGATGTGGGAAATATCTTTTGGTGCGATACAACCTTTGAAATATCGGTTGCGGATTTCATGCCCACCCGACACGTTGGGAAAGGCGATGGCGAAATACCGTTTGCCGTTATGGGTGAAGTGCGCTTCACTGCATTCTCTTTTCGCCAGTACAATGTTTATTCCCCTTTCCTGCAAATAGGTGAGTAGGGCAGGAGAAGAAAGCGGTACAATCTCCAGTTGCTGAAAACTTGGCTCGGAAAATGATTGCTTGCCAAAAGAAAAAGAAACAGGACGGACATGTGGTGTCTGTTCCGCTATGCGTTCCAATATATAAGGTATATGGTCAGTAGCATATAAGTGTGAAGCCAGTTCGATGATGCCGCCGCCTTTGCCGAGTGCAAAATCATACCATTGGTTGCGTTCGGTATTTACCTTGAACGAGGCTTCCGTTTCTTCCCTTAGCGGTGATTTATACCATAGGTTGATACCCTGTTGTTTGACGGGAGAATATCCCAAACTGTGAAGATAATCTGCTATCTTGATTTGCTTGGCTGTCTGTATATCCATAAAATGATTGTTTTAGTAATTGGTGAATTGATTTGTTTTTCTTTTCGCCCGTACCATTTTAAGAAGTACGGTCTGTATAACCACTTCACTAAATTGTCGTATATATAGAGTACGGCAATAAAGTGAAGCGGTTTATCCATTCCTTGCATCACTTCGCTTTATCCTTAATATATAGACCCACAGAATAAAGTGAAGCGAGTGCAGGTAACGGGTTAATAGTGGAAGTCGGGCATGAATGTGTATTTTCTGCCGTTCTCCTGCACTATCATCCGTTTGTTGCGAAGCATGGTGATGAGCGGCACCGCCTTTTGATGGTTCAGCTTTACACCTATTGACGTATAGCTTTTGATTAAGGCATCTTCCAGTTCCTTGTAACCGTATTCCTCTTTCAGCCCGAAAACGGCTTCCAATGCGATACGGTGCTGCTGCTCGGTAATATGCCTGTAAGGGTCGAACTTTTCTTCCTCGGGTCTTCCCGGTTTCCTGCTTTCTGTTTTGTAACCCTCTATGAGTTCGGGCAAGGCACTGTCGTTGATGCGAAAGGCAAAAGGCTCGAAATCCATTGCCCGGATGTGCATGGCTGAAACATTGCTTATATCTCCGTTGCTTTTGTCTTTTTCCACCAGCAATACGGTTTCCGCCTTATTGTTCAACTCCGTGCCGATATGCCCTCTCGCATTCTCATCCCCTTTGTTCTGGTGCAGTATCGTATGGATATGTATCTGCCTGTCGTCCGTCCACTGCATCAGTTTGGATATGATGCGTGTGGATTCGCCGGGGCTGTTGATGTCATATACCATGTCACGGATGCCGTCTATGATTACAAGACCAATGTCGGGCGTATTATAGATAGCCTGTTCGACAATCCTGATACGCTGTTCAGGTGTGTATTTTCTCAAGGCGAGAAACTCAAGGTTCTCATTATCCCTGTCATCAGGCAAGTCAGCCATCCGTAAAATACGTTTCATGACTTTCAGGCAATGATAAGGACTTTGCTCCGTATCAACATAAAGCACTTTCCGCTTCCCGTCGGAGAGTTCCGCTACATACCGCAACACTGTGCCATTCTTCAATGCGGCGGCTACGATAGCCGAAACATTGAATGTTTTTTTACTTTTGGCTTTGCCGATGGATGCGCTGAAGTTGCCCAATGTCCCAATGACAGAACCATGCACTTTGAGGATTTCAGGTGCTTTCTCATAACTTTTCGACAGACTCAAACGTGAGGCTTGCCAAAGGATTACGGCTTCTTCTGCCGATATGTCCTTAAACTCTTTCATATAGTCCATAGCCATTCCTCCCATTATTTCCGTCCTCCGGTTTTCTTTCCTGCCAGTTCAAGGGCAAGCTCCACATCCACGATAATCTTGCGTCCTATCTGGGTGATGGCTTTGTCAATCTTTCCGCTTTTCTTGATGCGGTTGGCGGTTGGCAGGCTGCACCCAAATAGTTTGGCTATGCCCAGTATTCCGTACACATACTTTCTTTCTGTGTCCGTAACGGGTCGTGGTTGCACTTCCGTTTGACCGGAAGCGTGTCTGCTCAGGAATATGAACTCTTCGCCTGTCATCTGCCAGACGGGTTTTAATAATAACTCTTGAAGATTTGTCATCGTTCAATCTATTTAGCCGTTAAACAATCAGCCCTGCGCACTGGCTGTTATCTCTGTTCTCGAACGATGCAAAATTAGGTAGGGGCGTGAGTGGTAAGGATGTGGTTGGCGTAAATAGAATATTTTATTATTTCTCTGAATATCAGACAATAAAAATACCACTCAAAAATTAATTTGAGTGGTAAAAGTGGTAATTTCGTAAAATATCAGGGTGTATCACGGATTATCGGAATATTGCGTCCATTTCTTTGGCGAACTTCTGGTTACTGTCACTTGGAAAATCCGACACCGGTTCCTTGTACTTTGACTTGTAGTAGTTCTCGTCAATATCCAGTTGTTTCAGCATTTCGTTTTTCCATTTATCTCTGTCTTGTTTGGGCAGTCTTTCACTCATCAGGAATATCAGGTAACACACCCGTATCTTTTCCCTTGCCTTGATTTTTAATTCCTTTTTACAGGAGGATAGGTTCATGTTGGCATAGAAGTCCTGCGTTGAAATATCTTCAAACTGTTCCCCCACACAGGCTTTATGAATAAGCGAAAGTAATTCTGTATTGAAATATTCGGATTGCTCCTTTGGCGCATCCTGCTGTTTCTCTTGCTTGCTCGGTTCATCCGGCTTGTCTTTTTCTACGGGAATATATTTTGCCAATATTTCCATAAAATGGAAACTCAGTTTATAAATATCTCCGCAACAGTTCTCAATATATTGGAGAGATTCCTTTCTTGCCTGCCTTTCCAATTCATAAAGCCTGTCCAGTTCTTCTTTTTCCTTCTCATATTCAGCCTTGCAGCGTTCATACTCCTTTTCGGCTTGCTTTTCTTCTGCTGCCGTATGTACCCTGTAGCCAATGGAATCATACCTGTTGTATGCTTCATTCAAAGGCTTGCTTAATTTTTGTGTAACCTCCAATTGTGCCTTTATATCAGCGTCATATCTGTCGGCAAAGTTGTAGCACACACGAGAAATTATCTCATCATCAAACAATGGATGTTTTTCATAAATGAGTATGTTTTTCTCTATCTCGGTTCTCAGGCTGTTGAGAATCAGAGTATATTTTTCTTTCTGTTTGTCAAGCACCAGTTCAAGGATGGCGGCTTCAAAAGCTTTTGTGTCATTGTATTGCTTATAGAAGTCCGTGATGAATTTCTGCTTGTCAAAAGAGAAAGTATGGCTGACTATAAAGTCGCTGTATATCCGGTTGAGTTCGCCGTATTGGGGAATCATAATCTGTATTTCTCCTGCCATATACGCTTGGTTTATGGATTCTTATCTTTATCAAGAAGGGAAGTCAGTTCTTCCTCCACTTCTTCTATACTTGGCAGAGCCGATTTTAAGTTTTCAGGTATAGCCTTGCTCAGTTGGTAATCGCTGATGCCTATCGGCTGGTCGTAGCCTGTCAATGCGTATTGCGCTACAACTTCGTCTTTCCCCTTGCACAGCAACAACCCGATAGTCTTGTTGTCATTCTCTCCCCTCAGTTTGTCATCCACCACATTGATGTAGAAGTTCAGTTGCCCCGCATACTCCGGTTTGAATGGGGTCGCTTTCAATTCCACTACGATGTATGCGTGCAGGGGGATGGAATACAGAATCAAGTCTGCATAGAAATCGCTGTTACCAATTTGAAAGTGTTTTTGTCGGGCAACAAAGGCAAAGCCATTGCCCATTTCCAGCAAGTAACGGGTGACGTGCTTAACCAATTGTTCTTCTATGTCCCTTTCGTCCGCCTTTTCCTTCGTTCCAGCCAAATCAAAGATGTACGGGTCTTTCAACAGGTAATTGGCAAGGTCGCTTTGCGGTGCAGGAAGCGTGGCTGTGAAATTGTTTACCTTGTTGTTGCTGATTTGTCTGCTATATAAGTTGGTCTCAATTTGTATTTTAAGAACATTACTGCTCCAGCCCATTTCCACGGACTGTTTCATGTACCAATATCCTATGCCTAACGGTAACGAGCCATCAAGTATAACCATTTGGCTTGCCCAGTTTATTCTGGCGACAGGGGAGTTCAAGAAAATTTTTTCTATCTCCCTAATTCCCATTCTGTAAATGGCAGAAACGGTTTTCTCTACGTCCTGAATTTGCGCAGGAGTTTCCTGCGTAAATTCTAAAGACTGACAATCAACGGATTGTATTTGCGCAGTAAGTTCCTGCGCAAATTGCTTGTCGTTCAGTTTTAATACTTCATTTGTTACATTCTGTATGTTTGGAACAGACAGTCTTGCATCCGTATCAATGAAATTCTGCAATGCTCTCAATGGATATGTTCTTGCAAACTGACACATATAGGTAAGGTTGCGTTCTGAATAGCCTTTCTTTTCAGGGAAATTCAGCCGGATAGCCTTTGCCAACTGTTTGATGGTTTTGCTTCCCCATCCGTGCAGTTGCTGATGATAGAGAATATAGTTGCCCATTTTCCAGTAATGGAACAACATTTGCGCATTGGCAGCGGTAATCAGCCGTACTTGCGCCTGTTGTATTTCCGAACCGACAGCATTTATAAATGCATCAAAATTCGTCTTTTCTATGTTATGTCCGTTGTTGCTCATCTTATGATATTTTCAGAATACAAATATACTTCAATGGTGGTAATCTATGAAACTAATTGATACTTTTATAGTTGATTAAACTTGTTCATGGCGTTTGCTCTGATGTCATCCGCTATATCAATGTAGGGCTTCATGGCTTTGTAATCACTGTGTCCAGTCCATTTCATAACCACCGGCGCCGGAATTCCGAGTGCCAACGCATTACAGATGAAAGTCTTTCTTCCGGCATGGGTACTTAACAATGCGTATTTGGGTGTGACTTCATCTATGCGCTCATTTCCCTTGTAGTAGGTTTCCCGTACAGGCTCGTTGATTTCCGCCAGTTCACCCAGTTCTTTCAGATAATCGTTCATCTTCTGATTACTGATGACGGGCAATGCCATGTGGTTCTCGAAATGAACATCCTTGTATTTTTCAAGAATGGCTTTGCTGTGGTCGTTCAGTTCGATTATCAGGCTGTCCGCAGTCTTGACTGTGGTGACTTCAATGTGGTCGGGCTTAATATCACTTCTTTTCAAGTTACGGACATCCGAATATCGTAAGCTCGTGAAGCAACAGAACAGAAAGACATCCCTGACACGTTCCAAATACTGCTTGTCATGCGGTATTTGATAATCTTTCAGCTTGTTCAGTTCATCCCATGTCAGGAATATTACCTTTTTAGGGATTGTTTTCAATTTGGGCTTGAATGCGTCGTATGCAATGTTCTGATGATGCCCTTTTTTGAAGCTCCAACGCAGGAACCATTTGAGAAACCCCATCTGTTTGCCAATAGTGCTGTTTCTCATGTCCTTTTTATCACGCAAGAAATTAACATACTCGTTCAGCCCGAACTCGTTGAAGTATTCAAAGGTTACATCTTCCTTGAATTCTTTGAGGTGATTTCTTACCGCTGCAAATTTCTCATAGGTGGATGTCGTCCAATTATTCTGGTTGCCACACTCTTTTACAAACTCATCAAACACTTCCCAAAAACTAATCTGTACTTCTTCCTGTTGTTCTTCACTGCTGTCTTTCATCCGCAGATTGAATGCATCCTTTAGCTGCTGGGTGGTAGGTATGGTTTCCTGCACCTCAAACTCCTTGAATACGTTTTGCATTTCGGCATAGTATTTCAGCAAGTCTGCATTGATTTCGGATGCGCTTTGTTTCAGCTTGTTGGTGCATCCGTTCTTTACCCGTTGTTTGTCGGCATCCCATTTGGCTACGTCAATCCGGTAGCCTGTTGTAAACTCGATGCGTTGGCTTGCGTATATGACACGCATACGGATAGGCACGTTCTCTACGATTGGCACACCGTTCTTCTTCCGGCTCTCCAATGCAAAAATGATGTTACGTTTGATATTCATAATTGGGTGCGTTTGAAATTCTACACCCAAATATACACCCAAAAATTGAAATAGCAAAAGGCATTTAGAAAGATTTAGATTTACTCTTCATTGTAGATAATATATGATTATCAGTGATTTGCAATTTTATGATATTTTCTGAAAGCGTAGGTTCTGGAGCCATATACTCCTGCACCTTTAACTAACGGAAGAGAGATGCTACTCGGAATTCGTAGCGGTTCTCCTTTTTCGCAAAATATAATTATTTTGGTGTCTGGCATTATCCCCACTTTGGAAAATCTTTCCAAAAGACTTTGTCCTATCACACCATCGTATCCCGATGATGGATCTTCATCAACAAATATCTGAATAGAATCTGCGACAAGAGAGCCAAGCATTAAAGAATTGTCAAACCCGGTTTTTTTAATTATAGAGGTGGAATGAGCGTATTCCACTGTATCGCTTTCGCACAGATTCAGCAGTTTTATCAACCGTTCATTTCTTGCATTTACAAAGATGGCAGAACACCCAGTGTCTAATAAGAAGTTGAACGGTAAAGAGTCATTATTGACAAATACTTCAACGTGAGGTAGATTGTTTATTGGACTAATCTCAAACGGTACAATATCTCGTGCCTTCACAATAAAAGCCGAGAATATAAAAACAAGAATTATTATCGGTTTCATTTTTATGTTGGTTACTTATTGTATGATTTATCAATCATTCGAAAATGTACATTTACTTCATGCGTGAGCTATAAGAACAATGGCTTCAAATCCATCGGCGAATCTTATTTTTTCAAATGCCTGTCAAGCCATGAGTATGCCCGTTCTTTTACTCCTGTTGGGAAACAATGACGTCCGCCATTTTCCTCAAAAAGAATTATCTCTATGTCCGTGCCTTTGTTTTTCAAGTATTTATCTTTGAAAAGTTCCAGTTCCGCAGCAAATCTTTTATCCGATGAATCTGGTTGCCCGTCGCCCCATTGGTGCGCTCCTTCAGATATGAACAAAGCCCGCGGAGCAATGGCCGCTATATAATTATGAGTGTCTATACCGAACTTCACACTGCCCGGAAGCACCAGTGAAGCCGGCATTGTGCCCGGTCGGTTGTAGTTGTAATAACTATTGATTTCTGATGTTCCACAGTTGGCTACGGCTGCTTTTACGCGAGGCTCATAGAACATACAGTATGAAAGAGCATTTGCTCCTGCAGAATGGCCGATAGCACCGATATTGTCGGCGTCCACCTCTGGCATAGACAATAAAACATCAACCGCACGTGAAAAATCGTAGGCCTCCTTACCCCAAGTGTTACGACCTTCCGCAAGCAATACCCCTATTCGTTTCTGCTGGGTGAAGAAATCCCTCTCATAATCGTTCTCAGATAAATTCCCCCAGTCCTGACACGTCTTGCGCCTGTCGGCATGATAGAACCGATCGGGGCATATCACGACATAGCCGCGCTCAAAGAGTTCCTTGCCATAGAACATTGTGCTGTCGCCCAACAGCCCGGCAGGCTCCGACTTGCCGATATGATAATGGACATCGTCCTGATGCATGGCGACAATGGCCGGAGCTTTCTTGCCTTGCGGTAGCGATGGAACAAACAGATATGCACTACCCCAGTCATCCGGGGTCTCAAGTGCGGGATTCCCCGGTTCTATAAAGTAGTGTATCTTATACCTGACCCCACCGTCTAAGGCAGTGGTCTCCAATGTGTCAACTCGCAAAGGCTCTTTATCCGGCATTACTCCCAACAAAGATGTCAGCAGTTCATTATGGGTTGGCGCCGGAATCTGTGCCACCGTTGTCATTGCAATAGCGGCACAAGACAAAAATGTGATGATTTGTTTCTGCATACACAACTGTTATCTCATTGACCCTCTGAGACTATGAAAGAGTTAAAGAAAACGTGAGCCAACTATGCCACGTCTAAACTGATGGTCGTAGGAAACCTTTGATGCAGATGTAACAATAGTGACCCACGCATATGCGTGAGAACCACTATGCTATCTCTTGCATCATATGAAAATTTCCTACGTTTTCAGTTTACAAGATGAGCATAACGCTTCTTATTTTACCAAAATGTCGTGGATCGGACTCCACCAATCCGACTGCAAAGTTAATCATAATCTTTGGGATTCAGCGGATTATTACCGATTTTTTCGTAACTTTGCCTTATGGAATCACCGGAATTTACCAAACTGCTCGCAAAACTGGTCTCATATCCACAAGAAACGGAATGGATCGAGTTCAAACATAATTTCCACTCAGAGGAAGAGATTGGGCAACGCCTCTCTGCCTTGTCCAACAGTGCGGCTCTGCTGAATGAGCCATTCGGCTATCTTGTATTCGGCATCGAGGACGGAACACACGCCATCGTTGGCACATCGTTCAACGCAAAACGCCACAAGAAAGGTAATGAGGAACTTGAAATGTGGCTGCTGAACCGTCTCAATCCCAGAATCGACATAGAATGTGTTGAATTTGATGTTGATGGCAAACATATTTCCATGTATCGCATTCCGGCTGCCACCGACCGCCCTGTAACTTTTCTGAATACGGCATATATCCGTGTCGGCTCACTCACAAAACCACTTATGGGCTATCCCGACAAGGAAGCGAAACTGTGGAGGAAGAACCGTAACAGGCAATTAGACAAAACAATCGTGAAAGAGAGCTCTAATGCCTCCGATGTTATCCGTCTGCTGAGTGCTGAAACATATTTCGACCGATTGAAAATACCCATGCCGCAAACGGCTGACGGCATTATGGAACGGTTTGTCTCAGAGCGTTTCGTTATCCCTTCCATCACCGGGTATGGCATTACTGAACTTGGCGCAATATTGCTTGCAAAAGATTTGAGGAATTTTGACGGTCTGTATCGTAAGGCTATCCGGGTGATAGTTTATAAAGACAAGAGCAAGGTCGAGACAATCAGAGAGCAGAGCTTTGAACAAGGGTATGCAGTATGCTTCCCTATGATGATTGAATGGGTTAACGGCCAACTCCCTGCCAATGAAGAAATCGGCAAGGCTTTGCGTGAAGATGTGAGGATGTATCCGGAAATAGCCATAAGGGAAATTTCAGGCAACATGATTATCCATCAGGATTTTTCAGTGCTTGGTTTCCCTATGATAGAGATTTATTCAGACAGGGTGGAAATTTCATCGCCGGGACAACCTTTGATTAGCACCGACAGATTTATTGATGAATACCAGTCAAGGAATGAAGAACTTGCGGACATAATGCGAAGAATGGGATTCTGCGAGGAGAAAGGCAGCGGAATGGATAAGGCGCTTTCGGCAATAGAGAGATACCAACTGCCGCCTATCAAGTATCGGGTCTCAGACATACGAACCACCATTATCCTGTCTGCTTTTAAGAAATGGGCTGACACCACCAAAGAGGAGCGTGTTCAAGCTTGTTACCAACATGCCTGTCTTAAGTATCTCGCCAATGAAATGCTTACCAACAAATCACTGCGTGAAAGATTGGGGGTTGATGAAAAGAATTATCCCCTTGTATCGGCTGTTATAAAGGAAGCTCTCGCACAAGGATTGATTAAGATTGGTACTCCCGAAGGTACAAATCGCAGAGACATTGCTTATATCCCTCATTGGGGATAGTTCATGTAATTTCATGTAATGAACCAGCGAGATTTCAATGAATGAAGCAACTTGTATACTACAAACATTCTGAATATCAGTCTATTTGACAACTATATTTCATGTGTGGCTCATGTAATTCAATGAATAAAGCAATGACAAATATAATATCCCGGCTTAAAGAGGTCAACGGGATAGTGGGTGGTTATGACGGTGGGGCGATGCCATTTGAAGAGGCGTTTGCCCTCGCACGGTTCTACTACGATTTTCAGGACACAAACGCGCTTATAGCCGATGCGGAGGCGATGGCCGGGGATGATTCGGTAGGATTGAGGAATATCGATGTCTCCCTCAAAGCCGGAACAGCGACTCTCCTTAATAATATAGGGCGGATTGACGGTGTTGACTTCCGGGAGATTGCCAACGCTCACTCTCGACATTACCACAACATATTCCAAGAGGCTTCCGATGAGCTTAATCCATACTGGAAAAGGTACTGCGAGCTGAATAACCGCCTTGACTATCTCCCTCTCGGCTCAAAGGAGTATGCCGAGGCTGAAAAGGAGTGCGAGGCGGCAAAGGCCGAGCATGACAGGCAACAGACCGATGTCAGAAGGATATATGCGGAATATGAGCGTGAGAACCGACGTGCCGGGGATGTATTTCCCTTAAAAGCCTCCCACCTGTATGCGCTTGCCGCCAGGCTTAACGGCATTGCCGGAAGCATACTCAACGACCTTGACCGCATGGAGAAAGGGGAAAACCAATGAGCGGAAGCCTGCTGCTTGAAACCGCCGGATGGCGTGATGTGGTTGAATTAGGGCTGTGCATGGCAATCCACGACGTATGCAACGACAGCCAGTTTGAAAACTGCACCCCTCTCGATTTTGCCAATTTCCTTAACGTGAGGGAAGTGACAAAATCCATTGCCGTGTTGCCGAAAGAGAAATTGCGGGTCTGCTACATGGTCTTTGCCGTGGCGAGGAACATCAGCCCGAGGAAGGAGGCGGAGACATGGGCGCGGTTGTTCCTCCAACGCTGCGGCATCGCCAAGTCTTACTACGACAAGCACCGCTCCGACATCTGCGCCGATTATGCCACAGAGGACAACCGGAACTACCGAAAATCCATAGACGGAGCCATCGAGGAATGGCGTTCAAGGCGGAGAACCCCGTAATATCCCAACTTCTCCCCATCTACAGCATATAATGACATTTTGCAAACGCACTATGCGGCTGAAATCCAGCGCATAGTGCGTTTGCCATTTTTAAGTTTTCCCCACGGGAGGCACATTGTGCCACATAAGAACGGCTGTAATTTTGCATCGGAATACAAAGGCTGACAAATCTATCAATCAGCACATTCCAAAGTCAAAAAATATCAACTAAAAATGTAATTGCCGATGCAGACAAAACGAAAATTACTCAACTCGCAGGAAGCTGCCGACTATCTCGGCTTCTCCCTGTCGTACTTCCGCAAGATGATGATGCAGCGCGTAATCCCGATGTACAAGCCGAGCGGAAAGATATGCTTCTTCGACCCCAACGACCTCGACGCATACCTCAAGAGCGTGCGCATATCCTCGCAGGACGAAATCGAAGCCGAAGCCGCCCGCTATCTCGCGAACAAGAAACCTCTTTAACCACTCACAAACCCAATCATTAAAGACTATGCCGACAGACATAACAACCATGCCGGGAGGAAAGTCCGGCAAATCAACGGATACCAAATCCAAAGAGTCAAATTCCGGGAATCAAAGGAAAACCCAAGTCATCATGGAGTTTCTTGGCGGATGTACCCCATACGAGGCCGACGCGCTCCGTACCATGCTATCTATCGCGACAGGGAAAAGCACGTTGGAGACCATGCCGCAGTATGAACGCTCCGCACTCAACCGCTATCTCAACTTCGGATGCGACAAGGAAACCGGAGGTGTGGATGGCATCCGCGCACATCGGCAGAAGCGGGCACTCGGACTGATGAAATCAGTGTCGCAATATGTGGGGAAGGAAGAGATAATAGACATCACCACAGTACTGCTTACCGTATCTTCCGACAGGCAGGACATACAGACGGGGTTGAACAATCTTCCGAAATTGCAGACTCCGGGCGATGGTGCAAATGTAGGAAACGCACTGTCAAACGCGCCGGTACCGAAATAGAGAATCATCGTCATCCCTTTTTTCCCTCCGTTTTCATTGTTCCCCAATCCTCAATTAGAAAATTGTTGGAAGAAACACACAAAAGGTATTTGAAAACATAATCTTATGAGAAAAGAATATCATGGAAATATTGACTGACAAGCAAAGGGACAAGGAGAACCGCCGACAAATTATCATATACAGATTTTCTATATTGAAATTTCCAATCTTTGGCATTTCGCCAATAAATCATCTATCAGAAAACAAGGAACATGGAACAACAAAATCAATATCCCTTTTCATCTGTCAGTATCCGGCTGACAGAGAAAGCCGTCGAATGGCTGTCGGGAACAACCGCCGACATTGACGGCAAAGCAATCAGCAATATGGCAATATTCAGCGAACTGCTGAAAGAGATGCGTACAGCTCCTGGATATGACGGTACTTTCCGCAGACCGCTCAACCTGATGCCCGGTCAGGCGCAGTTCTCGGAAATCGGCCTTGCAGAGAAATGGAATCTTGGACGGAAGAAGATGCACAATATCCTTGCGAGAATGGAGACCGCAGGGCTGGTGGCAATCTATAACTCGCGTATCGGCTCGGCAGTCTCGTTCTCCTGCATAATGGGCTGGAAGAACTCCGACGGAAAACTGGTGTCTAACGGATTCTTTGCAGATAGAGAGCCGAATCAGATGTGCCATGAATATCCAGAAGTACAGGTCTGAAGACAGTGTTTTTTGAGAAGTGTTGCGAGATATGTTTTGGTGTTACCCTCGCTCCGCTCGGTTGCACCAAAACGCCTCGCCCCTCCCTACGGTCAGGGGCATGGCCGCTCGCAGGCTCGCACCCGATAATCAGTTTTACAAATCACGAATATCCGATTATATGAATCATAAAGATAATAGCCCCGACAATAATGCCGGAAAGACAAGGCGAAAGAAGTTGCCGCCGGAGGCTTTGCGGTCATGCACCGTCACTACCAAGATGACAGCCGCAGAGCGTGAGAAGATACACGACATTGCCGCCGGATGCAACCTTACTCCGAGCGACTACATGAGGCAGCGCGCCTTGGGCTACGAGCCTCCATCGGCACTGACCGCAGAGGAATCGGCACTGCTTCACAACCTCGACGGTTGCCGTGTCGATATACTCAACTTCGCCAACGCACTTGCCGGAATGAAGCATGATGCGAGAATCATACTTTTTCAAAAGGTCTCCTTCATGCTCGACTGGTACAGGCTGGTAGTGCCGATTACCAACGCCGTCACAGAATTTCTTAACTCCGTGATAAACGGTGGACGATTAAGTCCGCGCACAAGAAAAACCATTATCAAAATTTGAAAACATGATCGCGAAGGCAAAATCAATATCACACGGCATCAACGCCCTGAACTACATTACAGGCGTGTCGGCGAACAAGAAGCATCCGGAGAAAATATTTCATATCTGCGACAACTTCCTCCCTCCCGGCATAGACCCTTTGGGGATATGGAACTCGGTCAGGCTTGATTCCATGTCCCGACCACGCATGAAGAACAACCTTATCCGAATAGAGATCAGTCCTGCGCCTGAGCATACGCGCAACTTCACTCCTGATAACTGGAAACAGCTCTGGCAGGATTTCGTCACGGAATTTGACCGTCAGGAGTTGAAAGACAAAAAGGGTCGGTTGCTATCTCCGAAAACGAATCTCGCAGAAAGCAAGTCAACCGTGTGGTTGCACCTCGAATCCGACAGCGGCATACCTCACCTCCATGCGGTTGTTAGCCGTCTTGACGAAAATGGGAACATCAACAATGACCGAAACATCCATCTTCGGGCACAACGGGCGGCGGAACGCATCGCACGCAAGCGAGGCTGGCAGACAGCGGCCAACATCCACGACATAAACCGTCAATCCGTAAGCCGTGACTGCCTTGATGTCCTTAGTCAGATGAGGAAATGGTCGATTGACGATTATTTCGCCAGACTTGAGGCGAAAGGATATGATGTCAAGGTTAGGAAAGATGAAAAAGGCGTAATCCGTGGATATATCCTGAAAAAAGGAAACGCCAGGTTCAAGGCATCCGAGTTAGGCAAAGGTCGCAATCTTATGGCATCCAAACTTGAAGGAACGTGGAACAAGTTGCGCCCGAATCAAGAACGGCAGACAAAAGCCGACAGCAGGGAATCCGATATTCGACCGGATTATACCTCTTACAGACCCGATACCCGCCGTGTCGAATTCGAGCACGAAAGCAATTCATACACCCGGTTTATCCCCGAAAAAGTCATGCAGGTGTTTGATGACGAGTTCGACAGCCGTGAAGTGGATAATTGGGCAGACCTTATGAACGAGGCCTGCTACCACTTCGCCGTTGCAATGAGCTATATGGCGTTCCTCAATGCACCTGCTCACGTTTCCGGTGGTGGCGGAACATCGAACAACGACCTGCCAAGGAAGCGCGACAATATTGAGGAAGAGATAGCCCGTGCCCGTCGTTGTGCCGAAGCCGCCCGCTCAAAGATAGGAATTGTACGAAAACGAGGTTTCAGAAGATAATCGATTGTATTATGGCTCTTAAAAAGATTGACATATCCGGCATTGACAGCACGATAGCCGAGACGAGAGAGGACGAGCTGCGGCAGAAAGAGATCGAGGCGCAGAGCGACCTCGCCTTGCAGATTCGGCTCTTCATGAAGGAGGCTCCCTACATCATCAATGAAATCCGGGAAGCCGCCTCGCCGATGGACGCTCAAAAGTTCTCATCGGCAGTCAGTAAGAATCTCCAGAAGTCCACGATTGAAATGGCTGCGACATTCAACGCCAAAGTCAAGCCGATGGCCGATAAGATGGAGACCGCAAGAAACTGCGTCATCGTTCCGGCACTCGCCGCCTATATAATCCTCTTTTCCCTGATATGGCTGTTCGTATTTCTTGCATTGGTAATTTTCGCAAATTCCCAAGCCATACATTCCGAAGAGATAAATTCGCTTGTCTCCCTGATAATCTTCTTTTGGGTGGTCTCAGTGGCACTCGTCGCCTATCTCACCCGAAAATTCAAATGGCAATGAAAACGCAAAATTCAAAAATGTTACCCAGCCATTCTCAGCATTCCGATACATTCTGGAAAATGCCGATAAAACACCTCCGTCGTGACCGCATTGCTACCCGATTGAATATAACAATTTGTTACCCGTTGATAATCACTATAAAACGTGTATATATTGAAAATTTCCACCAAGAGGTTTGCAGTGCGAATGTGTCTGTCCGTATTGCCATGAAAAATTACTTGCCAGACATGGTGAGAAAAGAGAACATGGCTTTGCTCATCATAGTGAGACTCGTGGGGCTCGCCTTGAAATATGCTATATGGTAATATTATATAAATTGGCAGAACAGATTATACAAACGAAGAAACGGATTCATGTTCCGTCTTACTATGGCATTTATAAGGAGGATAATATTGAATTTATTGATGTAAAGATTGATAGCCGATTTGAGCGTGAAGATAAACAACCCGATGTAATTGCTACAACCTATGATAATCAACAATACTTGATTGAGTTTATATTCAATTATAAAGTGCAACATAAGCAAGACATAGATTATCGCAATCTAACTAGTCTTGAAATAGACCTTTCTAATCAGACTTTAGAAACTTTGGAGGAATTTCTTCTGTCGTCAAATAAAGATAGAAGATGGATTAATAATGAGGTATATTTTCATGGGATAGAAGATAGGTATCGTAGTAGAGGGAAAAAAGTCAAAGTTGTTTCTGAAATAGATTGCTGGCAATGTGATTTAAATGGTTCGTGTTGTGCGGTAAAGCAAGCTGTGGCATCAAAAGTTCCAATATCTATTG
This sequence comes from Bacteroides sp. L10-4, assembly GCF_013373675.1. Lineage (NCBI taxonomy): Bacteria > Pseudomonadati > Bacteroidota > Bacteroidia > Bacteroidales > Bacteroidaceae > Bacteroides > Bacteroides sp. L10-4. The sequence continues at coordinate 4,481 of NZ_JABXJH010000058.1, read as the reverse complement.
AGAATAATGGGCAGAGATACAGGCTTTGTAAAACGGAACTCCGTGAGCAAGAAATACAAAGACGGGAAGAAGAAAATCTGCGACGACAACAGATTTCCCCACAAAACAACAGACTTCTTCTCGACTTGTCTTTCCTAACCAAACTGCAAACGAAACAACAGAAAAATCTTGTTTCAATTGTGAGTATAATCTTAGTTGGGCTAATAAAAACGGACTTGCTAATTGTGGATTGCAACGACCTGATATTCCAAAACGCCTTAATCCTGATTATGCACAAACTTGTCGTATGTTCAAAAAGAAATAGAGCTTAAGATTTAATAGAATTTTATCCAGATATTTTCAACGAATATTTCTAACAATCTGTATTACCACTATACACAAAGATGAGTGGCATGCTCCCAATCTGAGCAAGTCACTCACCGAAAAGAATACTATACAGACATACGAGTGTCACTAACATATACACAGAAACATAATGTATGTATCGTGCCTCATTGAAGTACCAAACCACTTTAGAACAGGGTTATAGCACCAATCTAACACCCAATACAAGGAAAATAGGGGATAGACACCCTTCAGCTTGCTGACTCTCCTTTTTCTTAATACTGTTAACGCAAGTTAACTGCTATATTAGGCTTAGCACTTTTGGATGTGCCCCAAATCCAGCAAGCTGAGTATAAAATTAGCTTAACGCTTGATGCGCTTCCCACCCGGTCGCATCATCCTGTGCGCCTGGCGCAGACAACGCCTTGCCCAAGCACGGTCATCCTCGTCCTCATCACGCTTCCACGGTAGGTCGTTACTGCCACCTCCGCCACCGTGAGACTCGGCAAAAGTAGTGGCGTAATCGACATATCCGGCATACAGATACATTGCACATTTGAAGATATTCTGCCCATGTTCCGCCATATCCCTGATGAGCGAATCATCGAACAGCTTTTGTACGGAATAATCCATAGTGGAAAGCTGCTTCGTGAAGTCGGCAATGAGGTCGGAAACCAACGCATCGGACAACCGATATTGCACCTGACGCTCCAAATCATACGTGGCTTGACGCAACTCCTGATGGTTGTGTTCCACATTAAGTTTACTGTCTTCCTCTTGCCATTTCAGTTCGGCCAACCGGCGGTCTGCCACCTCCAGTTTTCCTCGCTTGTCGGACAGATTTTCAAGGACTTTTTGAAGTTCATAATCGAGCTTGGCGATGCGCTTTTGAAGTTCTTCCGAGTTACCTTTTCCTGTCCTCAACTCATCTTCCACCCATGCGATTTCATTCTCCAAATTACCTTTTCTGCTTTCCAAATTCTCAACAATAGTTGTCAATCCTTTCACCCTTTTCTCGGCTAAAGAAACCTCTTGACGGAGTTGTGACAAGGCTTGCTTGCTGTCCTCAATTTGTGTTTCCAGTGAAGTGCATTGAGCCGTCAAATGCCGACGATATTCCTCCGTAGTCCGATGCCTGGCACCCGTCTCGGCTATCTTATCCCCACGTTCCAATCCCCACCTCCGATTGACCTCTGCCAACTCGTCATGCAACCGATTCAGTACCTCCGATTTGTTGCGCAAATTCCAAAAGGCACGGTTGAAAGACACGTTCGGTTTCTTGCGAATCGTGGCAACCGGAAGCACGGTGCAATGAATGTGCGGATTGAGTTCGTCAAGGTGGACGTAGAAGCCTAAAATGTTATCCTCTCCCCATTGCTTGGAAGCGAAGCGGTAGATGTCCTTTGCCCATTCCTCAATGTCTTTGCATCGGGTGATGTGGGAGTTGTCGGCACCATGCTCCTGATTCACTTTTTGTTCTCCGAAGGCCAGTTCACGCATCCGTTCCCGTGAGCCTTGAAAAATTATTTTTGCCGTAGTGATACGGTTGGTCGGAATCTCCTTTCCGGTTTTAGGGTCGGTCTTGTAATCAGGATTCCTGATGCCCAACTCAGCGCACCGTTCCAAAAACTTTTGTGGAATATTTTTGCTCCGGTCGATGGCTTGCACCCTGCCGCCTTTCGCAATCTCAAAGTTCATATGTTCACGGCTCCGGTCATAGTTGTTGCCGGGTTTACCCAACTGAAATTGCCAACGCTCATCATTCCAGTTGCGTTGATGCTCGTCACTCATGGCAGCGGAAAATGCGCCTTTGTTTGTGTTGATGTCAAATACTTGTTTTGCCATGTACTTATCTATTCAAATCGTGTTATTCCTTCTGTAAGAGTCATTGTCGAAAACTACAATCTCCGTCATTTCACAAAGGCGGTCGGCTATTCTCTCCCCATATACTTTGCGAATCATGTCCGGTGTCAGATTGGTGGTGATAATGGTAAATAGCTGTTCCTCATATCTCTGGGTAAGCAAGTCAATAATCGGACTCATGACATTACCATAGTTCAAGACCTCCAAAGGCTCTGTACCCAAATCATCAATGGCCAGCATATCGGTTCTTGCCAGTCTTGCAAGGTTGGCGTAATCTTTTGAGACAAGCGCATTGATTTCTTTGGCACTGATGATTTGCATCCCATAATAACGATTGGTATATTCATTCCGTATGCCCAAGATATTCAATAGTTGTTGCAATGCTTTTACCATGGTACTCTTGCCGTTTCCACATTTTCCACAAAGTAAGATGCCGAATTTACGATGCTCTTTCGTCAACCATTCCGCCATTTTTTCAATCTGGGCGGTAAGTTTGTCATTGGGGATAAACGTGCGGTGCCGGAACTCTACTTCCGCCATGATTGCCGCCATAAGCGCATCTTTGGTCTGTTGCTTATCCATTGGTAATCTAAAACGAGGTATAATAGTCCTGCGGCGTAACATCCTTGACTTCAATTCCTCTACGTTTATCGTTGTTGGACTGTTTATTGTCATATCTTTTATGCTTTTGAGAGTTTAAATATTCTTTGGTCAGCTTGTTAAAAAAATGGCTTCGGCACTCTTTTTCTTCCCTTCTATCATATCCGCAGATGCGCAGATAACTGAAAAAATCTTGAAGGAACTTCTGTAATATAGAAACATCTATTGTAGTTCCACTATTTGAAAGATAGGATAGAATGTGATTTTGCCAAACGGTATCTTCCGTTAGCTTCCTTTCCAACTCATCAATACTCAAAAAATCATTCAATCTGCTTTTATCAGTAATAATGTTGTCTTTATCTTTATTACTGGTAACGGAAGCGGTCTTTGTAGCGGTAACGCAACCGGTCACATTAGCGGTCACAAATTCATCTTTGTCCATTATTATGATATAAGTGGGAGCTTTGGAGTTCTGAATACCTTCCGTGTAGTCGATAAGCCCTCGTTTTTTCAAATTATCACGGGCACGCATCAAAGTTTGCTTGTTCAGTCCGGTGACGGTACATATTACGGAAGTCGGACAAGAAACAGGCATATACCAATAGTTCTTATTGCATTCATTCAACAGATAATAATACAACTCACGTTCTCCTATGCTGAAACGTTCTGTTTTATTGGCGTGCCAAAATCGGTTAAGCAATTCAATATATGTCATCATTTCATTCCCCAATTAGATTTCGGCTTATGGCGAATGCCCTGCTGCATATCATTGATAATCTTGTCCCGTGTCTGCCTGTTGGTCTCCTGCCGTGCGTTTTCCATCCACGCCATCAGTTCCGAGCGTTTGAACTGGAGCATCTTTCCCGGTTGGTAGAACGGTATCTTATGTGCTTGCGTGAGGGCATACACGGTTGATTTTGCCCGATGAAGTATTTTGCAGGCTTCATCAATTCCTATCATAGGTTCGTCCGGCTTTTGGGAGCAACGTTCTTTCAATTCGCCGACGTCGGTTTGAATACTTTCCACTTTTTGTAACAGTTCCAAGATAGCTTGGGGCATTTCTTCAAATGATAAATTTTCTTTCATGCGTTTTATGTTTATGGATTTGTGATACAAAAGAACTTGGTTTCAATAGAATGGATTGGTTATTAATCAGATAACCTTGTACAATTAATGGATAACCCTAACTCATAAGATTTTCCATGGGACTTTTCCTCTTGTCAAAGAGTCGGATGCTGAACAGCCCCCAATCTTTGGTCATTTTTGCATAAATGGTATTCACATATCTTATAAATGAGGATATATGATTATATAACTGCTTGAATTTAATTCGATTTCATCTTTCAGCGAAAAATCAGACTGTCAATCATACTCTGAATTGATTTGTAAGTGCGAAATCCCAAGTGTGGCGCGATATATAAAATAGGATATATTTATAGGGAGTGTCCGTTTTGGAAACTCCCTCCTGTAAGTCGTGAATATTGGTAGTTGGGCTTATTACCAAAGAAAAATGATTGGGATAATGGTTGTTAGGGATTATCTCACAAAATCTATTTGATAAAAGAATCGAGTAGGAGGAACGGGATTAATTCCCGTTCCGACCTCTCACACCACCGTACGTGCCGTTCGGCATACGGCGGTTCCCTAATTAACCTTTAAACACAGGATGATAGTACATCTTAAAAGTAGGGTAA
>NZ_JABXJH010000057.1:0-24247 GCF_013373675.1 Bacteroides sp. L10-4 | reverse complement strand
ACAAAACGAACTTACGTGACCTGTTCGATAAGACTGATTTCAACGATATCAAAGAACTCGATTATCCCCTTTTTGAAGGACTATTTGATTAATTTTTTAACTCGTCCATTTTTATTGGACACTAATGAAGTGTATTCTCATATAGATTTTCTTTTTTCAATTTTTCTATCAATCCGCCTATTTGTTCATCAAAATAGCTGATCATTGCTGCATAGGTGGCGTGTGGATAACGGCAGGGCAGATAACCCGCTTTGCCTGTATAGGGTTCTTCGTCACCGAACTTTTCTACATAATACTTCACCCAACGTTCAGGAGCCTGTAGGGATACATGTGGTAGGGGAGTAGTCCACATCAGGAAGAAAGGAGTGGATTGATTGGTACTGACGAATTTTAGAAGTTCATCGAAGATTAAGTCGTTGGCATATTCTTTTTGCGTATATTTGGCATAACTGGCCGGATCATTCGGGTCAGCATTTTTGTCTAAGGGACTTCGGTGCGGGTCGGTCACCTTGTTGGATAAATAGATACGTTCTTCATTCTTATATAAAAATGGTGGATAATACGTATGTGCCTGGCGCTGGCAGTTATATCCATAAAACTGATTGAAGCCCTGCTTGCCGGGCGTTCCTTCGGATCCCGGATAACCAAGTCCCCATTTTCCGAAACATCCGGTAGCATACCCTGCCTGTTGCATCATTCGTCCGATAGTCATCGTGTTGGCTTGCAAGGGGAACTGTCCTTCCAGTTCTTTATGCACATATACGGAATCATAGTTGTTGACGGCTCCGCGTTCGGTCATTTCATTATTGAAACGGATTTGTGCGTGTCCAGAGTGCATGCCCGTCATTAATACGCAACGTGCCGGAGCTGATACAGGCGAACCGGAATAATGCTGTGTCAGTTTGATGCCTTCTTTGCATAAACGGTCGATGTTGGGTGTTTCTATTCTTTGTTGTCCGAAACACCCAATATCCCCATATCCCAGATCGTCCATTAAAATATAAATAATGTTGGGTTGTGTATGTAAAGTCTGCCCTTGTAGATAACTGCCGCATAGGGCGGAAACACCGATAAATAAGTTCCTTTTATTCATGATATTCTTTTTTTAATCCCATTTGTAATCTTGCGGCACTTCGCTTTTTAAAGCCGGCCCGAATTCATATCCTTGCTGTTCGAACCATTCTTTCTTTTGAAGCACGTGCTCATAGAAACGGGTAAAGTCCAGTGGCTCTCCCTGATACCACATCTGTTCTGCCAGTCCGATGATGCGGGGAAACAGGCGTTGGTCTATCATGCGTTCCGTCACTACGTCGTCTGTCCATAATGCGCAGCTCATGCCGAGAATCAAAGGATTCTTTTCATTGCAGGCCTTGTTTGAAGGATTGTTCAAATACAAGTCTTTCAAGTCGAACGTGCGTTCTTTTGCATATCCCCGCCACGGAGTGAGCGGGAAGTTGAGATACGTATAGTAGTTGGAGCTGCAAATGACCGGGTAGTTGTGTTTGAGTGCATTGCGGAGCGCTAAGTCTTTATGTCCACGGTAGTTCCACCATTGGATGACTGTATTGTCGGGCAGCGGATATCCGTCCTGATATACGACATCTCCCCAGAAGATGGCTTTGCGTCCCTTTTGCTTCAAGTGGTTTGCCATCTGTGCGGAGAACCATAGTTGGAGGTCGTGACTGTCTTTCAGATTCAACGCTGCTATTCTCTTTTGGCAGTCTTCACATTTGTTCCAATTCCCCTTCGGTGCTTCGTCTCCTCCCAAATGGATGTAGGGGGAGGGGAATAGTTCACATACTTCGTCCAATACGTTTTTCAGGAAAGTCAGCACCTCATCTTTTCCGGCACAGAATATGTTTTGGGTGAATCCATGTTGAGGCACTTCGACGGGCAGCCCGAAGCAGCCCAACTCCGAATGGGCGGAAAGAGCAGCTTCCGCGTGTCCCGGCATATCTATCTCGGGCACGATGGTGATATTGCGCTGGCTGGCATAGCTGATTACTTCACGTATCTCTTCCTGTGTGTAGAATCCGTGTTGTTCTTCTGCCTTTCCTACCGAACCTCCTATTTGGGCAAGGCGCGGATACCGCTTGATTTCTATCCGCCATCCCAACCCTTCCGTCAGGTGCCAGTGGAAATAGTTCATTTTAAGCAGGGAAGCCATGTCGATGTACTTTTTGATGGTGGATACCCGTTGGTACTGGCGTCCGGAATCCAGCATAAAACAGCGCCATTGCATACTGGGGGAGTCGGTGATGTCGGCACAGGCAAAGGTAAGTTTCCCGGCCGGGCCCGAAACCCATTGACGCAAAGTCTGCACGGCGTAGATGAATCCTCTTTCGCCGGAGGCGGTTATGGTCATCTGTTTCGGATTGATGCTTATCTTATATCCTTCGGGCGGAAGCGACGGGTCGTTCATCCAGCAGATGTGAGCGGTCGATGCGTTGGACTGCCATTTGACGAAAGAGTTGCGGAGCACTTCGCTACGCAAAAGGCTTACGTAAAATGCGGTGGTGTCCGCAGTGTACATGGAAATGTTCTTTCGTAAGGTGAGTTTGCCTTTTTTCATTTCCACTTGGTTGGGAGAGGGAAAGACGATTTGACCGCATGTGATGGCTGCATAGGATACAAGCAGGAGAAGAATGGATAATCGGTGTTTCATACAGGTTATCTTGATAATGGTTATTTGTAGGTAAAGTTAAGAATAAACTGTCCAAAGTGGCAAACACTTTGGACAGTTTTAATTGATTAAGGTCTATTTATTAATTCTCACTTTCCCAACCGGGGTTTTGTTCGAGTTGAGGGTTTAACACTCGTTCGTTGCGTGGGATGGGGTTGAGGTAATAATAGTCGGGCCACAGATGAGTCTGTTGGGGATGGAACTCAAGATACCCTTCACTACCTCCACCGTCGATGGTGACACTGACGCCGGGGAAGTCGGATGAACGTACAAATTGTCCGAGTTTCTTTTTCAGTGCATAGTGGCATTTCTTCCATCTTCTCAGGTCGTCGAAACGGAAACCTTCGGAGAAGAGCTCGATGCGTCGCTCACGGCGAATCTCCCACAACAGGGGATTTACTTCGTAGTCGCCCGAATAATCGGAGTTTCCTTTGTCACGCTTCGGGTCGAAAGAAGCATTGATATTCGTAACAATCATCGGTGCTACATTAGCACGTGGGCGCAACTTGTTGATGGTAAGGTTGGCTACGGTCTGGTCGAATTCGCCTAATTCGCACATGGCTTCCGCATAGTTCAGCATCACTTCTTCGATGCGGAAGATAGGCATATCCGTCTCCTCATTTCGTTGGCTACCCATGTCTAAGTAGCAGCAATAGTATTTCCAGTTGTTGTATCCGAAAGCTGATTTATACCACGGCTGGTTGTTCAAGAAGAAGTCGAAGTGTGGCGAGGCTCCTAAGATACCGCCGATATATCCTTGACGGAACGGTAACGTTTTCTGCCGCTCTTTGGAAGTGCCGTATCCTATTCCTATACGCGTGCTGAGGCTGTCGATGAAACTTCTGTCTTTAGGATTGTCGGTAAATTCCCATTTGTTGTCCCATGCGTCGTTCGATTTGCTACGGTCTACGGTGTAAGGCGGAGTGACGTGCAGCCATAGACGGTGGTCGCGGTTGCTGAATTCATCGTACAGGTCTTCATCGCCTTTAAACAGAACGCTTGTCCAGCGTGGCTTACCATCCGAGCAAAGATAGCTGTCTACCAAATCACGGGTAGGATTGTAGAACGATGTGGCAGTGGTTCCGCCGATACTTACAGCGTGTACCACACCGACGGTGTTCGAGTACTCTCTGTATAAAATTACACCTGGAACGTCTTTCAGTTCCAGTGAGCAGAATAAGTCGTCATAGCAGTCGGCTACGTTGGGATACTTCTCTATCAGTTCGGCAGATACCCGCTTGCATTCTCGCAGGTAGGTTTCAGCATTACCCAAACCGTGGTATTTACGCCATGTACCTTCAAACAGACAGAAACGCGACAACAGTGCTTGCACGCAGGCTTTGTTGATGGTATTTGCCCCTTCGCCGTCTACATTGATATCCCTTTCGGCATCTTTCAAATCGTTCAGGATATGTTCGGCTATTTCATCTCTCGATGCTCTCGGGCCTTCGATTAATTCTGTCTCATCATCGCTCAATACGTGGTCAATCCAGGGCACACCGCCATAGGCCGACAGGAGAGAGAAGTAGCGGTAACTGCGGAAGAAATATCCCACAGAACGCCAGTGTTTTTTCTCCGTATCCGTCATATCGCTGCCTTCGATGCGGTCGAGCATTAAGTTCACACGGCGGATATAGCTGTAGTAACTCCATACAGTATTGTCTTTTGTGTCGGGAATAGTCACTAATTTCCGAATCCAGTTACTTTCGCTCGAACCTCTTGTCTGGTTGTACGAGATGTCGTCCGTAGAGTTTTCCGAACCGTATCCCAATGAAGGCAGGGTTTCGTACAGTCCCCAGGCGTAAGCCTTGAAGTTGTCGTATGTTTTAAAAGCTGTTTCGGCGGTCGGGTCTCCCAAAGGATACCTTTCCAGGAAATCATTATTAAGACAGCCGGTTAATAAAACCGTACATATCAGATATAAATATTTTCTCATAATGCATAGGTTATTAGAATGTAACATTGATACCAAGAGAGAATTTTCTCATAAACGGATATTCCCAAATGCCTTTTTGCAACATATCGGTTTCCAATCCTTCGGGCAAGTGGTCCCAAGTATAGAGATTTTCTCCACTGAAGAATACTTTCATTTCATCAAAATAGATGCGTTGCGACCACGTTTTGGGCAGCGTGTACGAAAGTGTGATATTCTGTAATTTCAAGTAAGATGCATCTGCCAGATACTTGGTTTGTTTCCAACGGTTGTAGGAGGTGTTTACTGCATCGTTGGCATATACGCGCGGAAAGTGTGCGTTCGTGTTTTCGGGTGTCCAGAAGTCGAGCGTTTCTTTAAACAAGCTACCCCAGTTTCCGGTAGGCCATGCAATCTGGTCGGTACGCCAGTAATCGCGTTTGCCCACACCGCGTAGGAAAATAGACAAGTCAAATCCTTTCCAGCTTATTCCTGCGGTGATACCGTAGTGGAAGCGCGGTGTTGAGTTACCGATGATGCGTTGGTCACCCGGGTTGTCTGCCGTTCCCCGTCCACTCCAGATGGTTTCTGTATCATCGTCGAAGTTTTTGTATAGGATATCTCCTGGATACACTTTTCCGGCTCCTTGCGGTTTAGGAATACCGGCTTTCAATGTTCCGTCTTCGTTGAAGTCGTCTACGGTGTAGAAACGGTCGGTGACGTATCCCCATATTTCTCCCATTTTCATACCTTTACGATAAATGTTGTCACCCAACAGGTTGGTTTCGTTGTTGTACTTCGTAATCTCGCTTTGTGAGTCGTATAGGTTGAAGCCAATCCGGTAACTCCAGTCTTTGTTGATGCGGTCTCTCCAGTTCAATTCCAATTCCCAACCATAGGTTTTCAGGTCGGCGGCATTCTGTTTGGCGGCAGTAGCACCGATTACCCACGGAAAGTCCATACCGGGAGCCAACATTCCTTTGGTGTCGCGGCGATACCAGTCGAAAGTACCGTTCAGGCGGTTATTGAAGAATCCGAAGTCGACACCGAAGTCCAGTGTATATACTTTCTCCCATGAGAAATTGTTGCTTACCATTACAGGAACTGCCAATGTAGTGGCTTTCTGTCCGTCTACTAACCATTCTGTGAGATAAGGCGCCATGGAAGGAATGTACGGATAATTGTCGGGGGTATTGTTAGGCTTCAGGATAATTTGGTTTCCGATAGAACCCCACGAAGCGCGCAGTTTCAGGTTGGAAAGAATGTCTCTTGTTTTTTCCATAAATGGTTCTTCAGAGATTCTCCATCCGGCTGAGAAAGATGGGAAGAATCCGAAACGGTTCTTCTTCGGGAAACGGGAAGTTCCGTCGTAACGTCCGTTGGTTTCCAGCATATATTTGCCGGCATATGCATAATTGACACGGTAGAACAAACCTCTGATGGCATATTCGTCAAAGCTATCGCTGACAGAAGCCGTACCGGTCGAGCCTGAAAGAGAAGGCAGATTTTCCAACAATACGTCCGTACGTTGCGACCATTGGGACTCCTTGTGGCTCTCTTCCTGGTTATATCCTCCCATGATGGCAATGTCGTGTTTGCCTATGGAGAAGTCGTAATTGGCAAATACGTTGATGGCATTGTAGTTGGTGGTTCCTTGTGTCAGGGCATAACTAGAGTTTTCCACATTGTTCAGGACTCCCGTAAAGTTGAAACCGATGTATCGGTATTTGTTGATATACATCCGGTTGTATTCGGTAGTGCGGTTAAATGTATATTCACCCGTTATTTTCAATCCTTTTAACGGAGATATGATAACACGGCCCAATGTGCGCAGGTCGTTTTTCTTGATAACTCTCGGTTCGCCATAACGTACATAAGTAGCCGATGTTTCGGCCGGATATACTACACCGTCTTGTTCATACGGCAGGATGTTATGGTAAGATGGCAAAGCCATCGCACTTCCCCACACACCGTTGCGGCCGCCTTGCTCTACTTTATTTTGAGTAGAGTTGGCATATCTGATATCCAACTGAGTGGTAAGCCATTTGTTGACATCCACGCTGAGGAAGCTGGACATATTGATACGGTCAAACTTGTCTTTGTCTGTTATCAAAATTCCGTCTTCACCGGTATATCCTAAACTTAAGCGGTAATTGGTGCGTTCGCTACCTCCCGATACGGAGAAACTGTGGTTCTGCATGAAGCCGAATTCTTCCATCATGTCGGCAAACATATCGTTTTCCCGCATTAAAAACAAATTGCCTTTGTCGTCAAATATATAACCGTTAGGATATTTGGAAGGGTCGCTTTGGTAGTCGCGTATGTATGATTCCCACTGGGTGATGTTTTTTCCGTCCACATACGTGTCATTCGCCCATCCCATCTCCTTGTAGGCCAATACCGACTCCAATGGACTGGCTTTTTGCGGCAACTCCAATGCTTTCGAGAAGGAGAAGTTGTTATTATAGTTGAATTTGGGAGCCATATCTTTTTTACCTTGTTTTGTCGTTATCAAGATAACACCGAAAGCGGCACGCGCTCCATAGATAGCTGCCGAAGCGGCATCTTTCAGGATAGATACGGTTTCAATATCTTGTGGATCAATCATATTGATATCCATCGGTACGTTGTTGACCAGCACCAAGGGCTCACCTCCGTTGATGGAAGTTGTTCCACGGATATTATATGTCATATTATCGCCGGGAGCACCTGTGGCCGATTCAATTTTCAAACCAGGCACAACACCTTGCAAAGCTGCCGATACATTGGTTATAGGACGGTCACCTAAGGATTCCTTAACGTTTACGGCTCCTACGGCTCCGGTCATATTCACTTTTTTCTGTGTACCGAATCCGATAACTACAACTTCCTCCATTATTTGTGTGTCTTCCTGCAACTGTATGTTGAAGGATGTCTGGTTTTTCACAGGAACTTCTTGTGTGGTGTATCCGATATAAGTGATTCGGAGTTTACCATTTGCCGGAACTTCCAATGAGAATTCTCCGTTGAAGTTGGTAATAGTAGCTTGCTTGCTACCCTCTACAAGAACGTTGGCACCAATCAAAGGCTCGCCTTGCATATCTGTGACGATCCCCCTTATTTTTATATTCTGTTGAGTTGTATTATTGGAAGGCATTTCCGCTTTTGTCGGAACAGGGACTATGATGATATGTTTCCCTTCCGGTCTGTAAGTGAATCCGGTTCCTTTTAATATCGAGTCCAGAACAGAAGAAACTGTTTCTTTGGTGAAATTGACGGTTACCTTTTGTTTGACGTCCAGTTTCGTCTGATTATAAGCAATACTTAAATCTGTCTGGGCTTCAATACTTTCAAATACTTTTAATAGAGATTGGTTTTTCATAGATACCGTTATTTGCTGTTTTTGCCCGAAGGCTGTGTTATAAAAACATAAAGCAAATAACAATATATAAATTTTATGAATTTTTACGGGGTAATTCTTACCCGATAACTTATAAAGTTTCATACTTTTGTGAGTTAATCATTAATACTAATTTAAGTGTATGCTACAAATTGAATCAAGTAATTTTGATTGATTTAGGGGAGTTGGTATCCGCGAAGTACCGGCTTCCTTTTTTTTGCCTATCTGCCTCCTTTCTTGTTTTGAGGTGAATAAATTAAAAGCACGTTCTCGTCCTCTACTTTATAATCGATGCTTCCTATCGTTTTTGTTACAATATTCATGATATCTTTGATAGGAACTTTATGTTTGAATTTAATCGTATATACATCCGTAGTGGCTAGATGTGGAGGAACGATGATATGTATATTATATATTCTTTCTATTGTAGTGAAAATGTCTTTGAGAGTCATTCCGGCAAAGTTTAATTCACCTTTAGTCCAACCGGAGTATAAGGAAGCGTCAATGATTTTTTTATTGAATTCTCCGGTTGGATTCTCATATTCGAGTTGCTCATCGGGTGACAGAGTAATGATGTCCTCATCGTTCGATTTCTGAACAACAATTGAGCCTGATTCAAGAGTAGCGATTGTTTTTTTATCTTCCGGATAGGCGTGTACGTTGAACTTGGTTCCCAAAACTTTAACTTTCAGATGGCTGGTCTTGACAATGAATGGATGTTGGCTATCTTTCTTTACATCGAAATTTGCTTCTCCCATCAGATATACGGAACGCATGTCATTAGCAAATTTCTGTGGATATATTAACAATGTCCCTGAATTGAGATGCGCTATGGAACCGTCGGGCAAAGTGATTTGCCTCTGTTCTCCCTTAGGCACAAAGTATTCTACCAATTCTACAGGTTTTTCGTCGGGTTGTATATACAAGTAAGCTATCCATATGGACAGCAGGGGGATGAGTAATGCTGCCGCTACTTGTCCCCATTTGCGCAACGTATAAGAAATGGCTGTTTTTTGTGAATGCGGCAACTTCTTGCGGAAATTCTGATAAGAGCATATGGTGCTTGCATCGGTTTTGAATTCTTGTTCTTCCCATACCTGCATCATTGCTTCTTCCTTCTCGTCCTGTTCTGCGGAGTCAATGAGCCATCTCCACATCTTTTCCTTAAGTTCGGGACTGAACTTGTCGGAAACAAAATTTTTAATTATTTTATAGGTATTCGACATATTAATGTTTTTATGGTGATGGTTTCTTATATAAGATACGTAACTGGTCAACTACGCACGGTCTGAATTCATATTTTTTTTAGAAAAATAGAATAAAGGCAATAAATAGCACTTTCCGTATGTCTGTGAGGGCTTGTGAAAGATGGTTCTCGACAGTCCGTTTATTGATGCCTAACGTTTGGGCTATTTCATCGCTGCTCATTCCTGATTCCCGGCTCATCTTATATATTTTCTTCCGTTGCGGAGGCATTTTTTCCACAACCATTGCTACCAGTAGTTCGAGTTCCCTAAGTTGTATCTTGTCGTCAGTTTCGTTGTTTTCCGGTGTGGAAACAACCTTTTCGGCTTGTTTTTGCTGGTAGTTTTTGAATAGTAACGCACGTTCGATATGCCGGTATGCCGCATTTTTGCAGACACGGAAAAGATAAGATTTGAAGTTGTTGATTGTATTGAGGGATGAGCGGTTGCCCCACAGCATTAGAAATATATCCTGCGATATATCTTCCGCTTCTTCCGGTGATTGTAATAATCCGGTGATAAATCCTTTGACTTGTGGGTAATAGTGCAGGAAGAAAATTTCAAAAGCCTTTTCGTTTCCTTTACTGATAGCCTCTAAAAGTTGTTTTTCATTAAAAGGTTGCATGCAGTTGAGATTGGGTGAATACTATCAATTGTGCAAAAATAACCCGTTGACGGAATTAAATTGATAAAAGATTTATGTATAAAAAATTGTGCATATTGTTGATATTTGGTAAATTAAAGGTGACCAAACTTTTAATAGACAAATATCGTATGCACAACCTATATGCAATATTCGCAAAATTTCTGAACATATGCAAGCAAGTAGCCGTTAATTAAGTCAATGAATCAGGGAATGTGCCAAGAAGAGGAGTAGTTTCCAGATTCTCAGACATTGAAATAGTGGCATTGAATATGGCGTCAGAAGCTGTTGGTATTGACAGTGAGTCATTGTTGTTTGCACAGTTACAAGAGTATAAGATTGAAATTCCCAATCTTATATCCCGCAGACAATACACAATACAATGACAGACGTAAAATCACTTCATCCCTCTGCAATACAATCCGGGAAAGAATGGCCGCGGAAATGGATGGAGGCGAAAATTGTTTCTGCATTGACTCGAAGCCGATAGAGGTATGTCGTTTTTTCCGTTCCAAGCGTTGCGGTATGGGGAAGAAGGATTTTGAGAAAGCACCGGGGTAGGATACTGTGCGTCATAAGGAGCGTATTATTGCGGATATAAATTCCATGCATTCTGTGGATTAAGTGGAGTCATCCATTCCTTTGACCTCACCAAGGCAAGTGTACATGATATTCATTATCTGAAGGATGTGAAGGTGGACTATAGTAATCCGGTTTTTGCAAAAGCTAGAAAAAGAATTGAAATCCTATTTTCGCAGTTGTGTGACCGGTTTATGATTATAAGGAATTATGCGAAAGATACAGACGGATTGTTTACCCGGATTGTCGGGAAGATTAGCGCACTTACAATACTGCAATATATTAACTGTAAAAATGGAAGCCCCATTGGCAGAGTCAAATATGTGCTAATTTAATTCCGCCAACGGGTTTTGATATATATTATACTGATATTGGGTCGGGAATATAGCGCAGGCATACCTTTTAAAGATAGAGAAGAACATGAATGACTGCATGGATTCTTATTTTTTAACTAAGCCTCCCGGTTGGCTTCTGCTGCACAGTCCGGACAAATGCCTTTCAGTACATAGTTGATGCTGTTCAGCGTAAATCCTTGAGGCAGTTTCACCACCGGAGTGGGGCTGTTGGTGAAGCAGAAGGTTTTGTTGCATTTCTCGCAATGGAAATGGGTGTGCAGGTCGCTTACGGCGCAAGAGCAACTGTCGCTGCACACAGCATACTTGAAGGAGCCCGTCCCGTCATCTATACTGTGTATCAGATGATGGGAGAGGAATAGGGTAAGGGTACGGAAGATGGTGGATTTGTCTACCGTATCCAGCATGGTTTCAAGGTCGAGCAATGAGACGGAACAGCCTGCCTGCATCATGGTGCGCAATATCAGGATGCGGATAGCGGTGGGCTGTATGTCCCTTTTGGCCAATAGGTCCAAATATTTCTTTTCTTCCATTTTTTCTATTTAATAAGTTTCTGTATGCGTATGGCGTTCACTATCGCAATGAGGGCGACGCCTACGTCGGCAAAGACAGCTTCCCAAAGTGTGGCGATTCCACCGGCACCGAGGATGAGGACAAGCAGCTTCACTCCGAAAGCCAGCGAGATGTTTTGCCAGACAATCCGGCGGGTTTGCCTGCCTGCACGAATGGCGGTGGCCACTCTCGAAGGCTGGTCTGTCTGTATCACTACATCGGCGGTTTCGATGGCGGCATCGCTGCCAAGTCCGCCCATGGCAATGCCCACATGGCTAAGAGCAAGAACCGGGGCATCATTGATGCCGTCGCCCACAAAGGCTATCCGGTTGGCAGGGTTGCTGCGAAGTGCTTCGATGTGCTTCACTTTTCCGTCCGGCAGCAGGTCTCCGTATGCCTGGGTGATGCCTAGCTTTTCTGCAAAGTTAGTAACAATGGCTTGTTTGTCTCCCGATAATATCTGAATATTATTGATATTTAAAGCTTTTAATTCTTTGACGGCATTGACGGCGTCTTCCTTTAATGTATCTGATAATAACAGATAACCGACATATTTTGTTCCGATGGCGCAGACCACAATCGTATCGACAATTGATGACAATTCATCAGGATATTCTATCCCGAATTTAATCAGCAGGCGGGTGTTGCCTACCAGGACGCGCGTTCCATCCATAGTGGTTTGCAGTCCGTGGCCGGCAATTTCCATAACGTCCGTTGTGGCAATCAGCTCTATATTTCTTTGTTTGGCATAGCTTGCGATGGCTTTGGCTATGGGGTGCGTACTGTTTCGCTCTGCCGAGGCGGCAAGCTGTATCAACTTCTCTTCCGGAACTCCCGGTTGTGTCTGGCAGGATTGTACATCGAAGGTGCCTTTGGTCAGCGTACCCGTCTTGTCGAATACCACCGTGTTGACTTGGGTGATGGCATCGAGGTAGTTGCCGCCTTTGAAGAGTACGCCAAGGCGGGAGGCGGCGCCGATTCCTCCGAAGTAGCCTAACGGAATACTTACGACGAGGGCGCACGGGCAGGAGATAACCAGAAAGACCAATGCCCTATATAGCCAGTCATTAAGGATGAACGAGAATTGTGTATTTGCCAGCGAATAGAGGAAGGGGAACAGTACAATCAACGTCGCCAGTCCGGTGACGGCGGGTGTGTAGATACGGGCAAACTTACGAATGAAAAGTTCTGCCGGTGCTTTGCGCTCGGCAGCATTCTGCACCAGTTCCAATATGCGGGAAAGAGCACTTTTCTCGAAGGGTCTGGCGACTTGGATGCGTACGACTTTGTCGGTCGCAATCATTCCGGCAAGCACTTCTTCGTCCTGGCGGATGTTGCGGGGAACACTTTCTCCCGTCAGTGCGGAGGTGTTGAAGGCGGCAACTTCGTCCAGCATCGTTCCGTCCAAGGGGACGCGCTCTCCGGCTTTTACTTCGATGGTTTCGCCTACCTGTACGCGTTGGGGAACTTCGACAAGCGTACTGCCGTTTCTGATGACCGTTGCCGTTTCGGGACGTACGTCGAGCAGGGCGCTGATGTTACGCTTGGCTTTGTCTACGGCTTTGTCCTGAAAGAGCTCTCCCAAGGAGTAGAAGAGCATGACGGCAACGCCTTCGGGATATTCGCCTATATAGAAGGCGCCGAGGGTGGCGATGGACATAAGGGTGAATTCGCTGAACACGTCCTTTTGCAGGATGCTTTCCCAGGCTTCCCTCATCACCGGGAGGCCTACGGGGAAGTAGGCGAGTAGGTACCATATCAAAGATACATATTCTCCCTTGAAGAAGGTAGCGTCAGTAGCATTCAGGATGATACCTCCGAAAAGTAATAGAGCGGAGAGGATGATTCTCCAATAATCTTTCAGCAGACTGTTTCTTTTTTCTTGTATTGCTGTATGTTCATGTGTGCAGCAGCATTTGCAACTCATATTGTTTCCTCCTGTTTTAATTTTCTGTTGCAAAGGTAGCGTAAAGGGGATGCAACTTGGTTGCAAAATGAAAATGGTCAGTCTGCTGAATGTCTTGGCTTTTAGCTATCCGGCTGTTGGCTTGGATTACTCGGTTGCATGGATTTTTGCAGATTTCTTTTTGAAACCTGAATTCATTTATGTTTATCGGCAGATACTTTGCACAAGAAAATGGTGTATATTTGCACCGGGAGTCGGAAGATGATGAACGAGCGTAAAATCATACATATTGATATGGATGCGTTCTACGCCTCTGTAGAACAGCGCGATAATCCTGTACTGCGGGGCAAGCCCATAGCTGTGGGTTACGCAGAGGAGCGGGGAGTGGTGGCGGCAGCCAGTTACGAGGCACGTCGTTTCGGGGTGCGTTCTGCCATGTCGTCGCTGAAGGCAAAGCGGCTGTGTCCCCAACTTATCTTTATTCCGGGACGGATGGAAGTCTACAAATCCGTTTCCTGTCAGATACACGAAATTTTCCATGAATATACGGATATCATCGAGCCCATCTCGCTGGACGAAGCTTTTTTGGATGTGACGGAGAACAAGCCGTGCATTCCGTTGGCTGTGGACATTGCGAAGGAGATAAAGCAGAAGGTGCGGGAGAGATTGAATCTGGTGGCTTCAGCCGGCATATCCTATAATAAGTTTCTTGCCAAGATAGCCTCGGACTACCGCAAGCCGGACGGGCTTTGTACCATCCATCCTGCTCAGGCATTGGACTTTGTTGCCCGGCTGCCCATTGAAAGCTTTTGGGGAGTGGGACCGGTAACGGCAAAGAAGATGCACTCTTTGGGGATTCACAATGGGGAGCAGCTGCGCATGCAGTCTTTGGAGATGCTGACGCGCGAGTTTGGCAAAGTGGGGACAATCTATTATGATTTTGCCCGTGGCATCGATTCCCGTCCGGTAGAGGCTGTCCGCATTCGCAAGTCTGTGGGGTGTGAACATACTTTAGAGAAGGACATCAGTAAGCGTTCATCCGTCATTATAGAGTTGTACCATATTGTTGTAGAGTTGGTGAACAGGCTGGAACATATCGGTTTTCATGGGAATACGTTGACGCTGAAGATAAAGTTTCATGATTTCAGTCAGATAACTCGTAGCATTACTCAAGGAAGAGAGCTGATGTCTATTGATGTCATTTTGCCTTTATCCAAACAGTTGTTGCAGGAAGTTGATTATGAGCACCGTCCCATTCGTTTGATAGGGATTTCCGTTTCCAATCCCCGTGAAGAGAGTGAGGAAAAAGGTGTCTGGGAACAGCTTAGTTTCGAGTTTAGTGACTGGGAGGTGAATCATTGGAAGAAATAATCGTATATTTGCATTACATTGTTTATTAGTAGGAGAATTAATCTGGAGTTAGAATAACTCCTTAAACAGATAGGGCGTATGGGCTGTTTTATGAATATTTTATGGCTATTGTTTGGAGGTATTCTCACGGCAGTGGAGTATCTCATAGCTAGTTTGTTGATGATGATAACCATCATCGGCATTCCTTTCGGCATGCAAACCCTGAAGATGGCTGCACTTGCTTTGTGGCCTTTCGGCAAGGAGGTGCGTAGTGGTGAACGCTCCGGTGGTTGTCTTTATGTGCTGATGAATATTCTTTGGATATTTTTGGGTGGCATTTGGATCAGTCTTTCTCATTTGGGGTTTGGGCTGTTGCTGTGCATTACTATTATCGGTATTCCGTTTGGCTTGCAGCATTTTAAACTGGCCGGATTGGCATTGACTCCTTTTGGGAAGGATATTGTAGAGGCTTGAATGATTCAAATGCTGGAGCCGGAGAGTGTTCAGGGGCTTTACTTCCTGTAAAGAAAAGGGGATGTGTCAAAATACCAAAAATATGAAAATCACCCCTGTCACAGATATCTGTAGCAAGGGTGATTTTGTTAAAAAGAGGGTTTTGATACACCCCCTTCATTCATTGTATTTAAAGGTGTTTTTTACATGGTTACAAGGACTGCTTTGCAAGCAGTTTTTGTAGTTTACCGTTCAGTGTTTGGCACATTGTTCCATTACCCATTGCTTGATAGCGTTTGATTTGGTACTGTAACATAAAAATTTCATTTGCATTCTTTTTCATAATTCTCATCTTTTTGTGCTCTCCGCGTTTCGGAAAGCGGGTTTTACATCTTTTCTTTTATCTTATAACGTTGCAAAGATACGAAATGTTTGCGAAAAAATATGTTTTATAACATAAAAAGTGGTTGTTCATCCTTTATTTTCTCCAGAAATACTATATTTTGCAATCTATATATGACAAAGATGTTACGCAAGTTTCGTAAACTCTTATCCGCAATTATAGGAATCATTATCTGTTGTCCGGGACGGATGATAACAATCGCATGTATTGGTGGAAACATGATGCTGTCGGGAATTGTTGGGCGATACACACAGTTGCCCGAGAACTACTGTCTGGTGCGTCGGCCGCAGTTGATGTCGGAAGTATGTATGCAGTACAATTGGGGCGTTCAGTACGACAATGAAGGGCGTTTCTGTAAAGCTGAACTTTATTATTTATGACCATCTGGCGTTGGAAGAAACAGATGCCGATACGAAAGTTGCCTTGCTTCCAGTGACCATTTTTTCTATGTAGGAGTGTATGTGACTTTAGGTAAGAAGACCGCCTACGATGTATCCAATTTTTAGACAATGACCTTTTTAAAATGAACAAAGATGAAAGTGATGATTATTTTTTTAGTATTTGTAATGCAAAGTGCCGCCCAGCTGCTCTTTGCCTAGAATCTGACTATTGAAGTGTGTGACATTGAAAAGGTGGAAGGGCATCTCTATGTCGCCATCTACAATTCGGAAGAAACATTCATGAAGAAACTTTTGACCGCCTTTCGGATAGATGTGAAAGATACGCCGCTCTCCATTCCCTGCCAGGGGTTACCTGCGGGTACGTATGCCATTTCGCTTTTTCAGGACGAGAACGGAAATGGGATACTGGATACTGCCGTTTTGGGCATTCCTACAGAGAAGTACGGATTCAGCAATGATGTCCGAGGTGTTATGGGCCCGCCGTCTTATGACAAATGCAGCTTCACTTTCTCCGGGGATACGATTTTAGTGATACATCTGAAGTAAAAATTGAAATATTATCCTTATTTTTGTGGCTCAACCTCAATAAAAAGTATTATGAAACGAGTTGCACGACTTCTAGAATTTCTTGGACTGGTATGTTTACTGACCTCTTGTGGCGGACGTTCTTTCATTACAGACGCTTCTTACCACCAACGTGTGGAGCAGGACTTCAATCAAAAAAAAGAGAGATTGCCGCAAGGCGATTTGTTTGCCATATTCGATACGGACTTGACGCCGTACGAGCGTGAAGCTTTGGAGTTCCTTTATGCCTATATGCCTCTGGCAGATATTACCGATTATCCCGGAGAATTTCATTTGATGAACGTGCGCGCCTCCCAAAAGGCTGCAGATGAGATGCCTTGGGGAGAAGTTATTCCTGAGGATTTGTTTCGTCATTTTGTACTTCCGGTGCGGGTGAACAACGAGCAACTGGACAGCGCGCGGGTAATATTTTACGATGAGCTGAAAAATCGTGTGAAATCCCTTTCCCTTTACGATGCCATTTTGGAGGTGAACCATTGGTGTCATGAAAAGGCTGTCTATACTCCTTCTGACGCCCGTACCAGTTCGCCGTTGGCAACGGTACGCACAGCGTACGGACGTTGTGGGGAAGAATCCACTTTGTTGGTTGCCGCCCTGCGTTCGGTAGGCATTCCTGCCCGTCAGGTCTATACGCCCCGTTGGGCCCATACGGACGACAATCATGCGTGGGTAGAGGCATGGGCAGATGGGAAATGGTATTTTTTGGGTGCTTGTGAACCGGAACCGGTACTCAATCTTGGTTGGTTCAATGCTCCGGCCAGCCGTGGCATGTTGATGCATACCAAAGTTTTTGGACGTTATGAAGGAGCAGAAGAAGTAATGTCAGTCACTTCCAATTATACGGAAATCAATGTAATCGGTAACTATGCACCGACGGCCAAGGCCATCGTTACGGTAACGGATGGGCAAGGCAATCCGGTGTCTGATGCTTGTGTGGAGTTCAAACTCTACAATTATGCAGAGTTCTATACCGTGGCTCGGAAGCAGACGGATGCGGAAGGAAAGGTGTTCCTGACAGCCGGTAAGGGTGACATGATGATATGGGCTTCCAAAGACGGAAAATTCGGTTTTTCCAAGCTTTCTTTCGGTAAGGATAATGAACTGACCGTGACGCTGGACAAAGCTGCCGGTGATACTTTTACTGCCGATTTTGAGCTGGTGCCTCCTCCCGAGAGTGCCGAAATGCCGGAAGTCACCCCCGAACAACGTGCTGCGAACGACTGCCGCATGGCTCATGAAGATTCTATCCGCCATGCTTACATGGCTACGTTTATGACGGATGAGGCGGCACGCTACTTTGCACGGCAGTACAAGCTCGACGAGGATGCCGTTTCCCGGATTCTGATAGCTTCCAGAGGGAACCACCAGGTTATTGCTGACTTCATGGCGCGGTTGCGTTCTGAAAAGTCAAAGAGGGGAGGACTGGACTTGCTGCAACGGATTTCGGCAAAAGACCTTCGTGACGTTACGCTGGAAGTGCTAATGGACCACATGCAATCCGACATGTGCAAGAACCCCGACTATTTCCGCAGATATGTGCGCAATCCGCGTGTAAGCAACGAAATGCTGACTCCCTACAAGGGCTTTTTCAAGAAGGCCGTTTCAAAGGAAGAGGCTGAGGCATACAGGGCAGAGCCGATGAAACTGGTGGCATGGGTTGCCCGGAATATCCGTGTAGACAAAGAGTGTAATCTGGGCGGAGCTCCTATCTCTCCGGAAGGTGTTTGGAAAGCTCGTGTGGCTGATGCCCATAGCCGTGACATCTTCTTCGTCTCTATGGCACGTAGCATGGCAATCCCAGCCCGTATCAACGAAGTGACCGGCAAGGTGCAGTTGATAGGGGATGATGGTGCGGTGGACGTGGACTTGGATGTACAGTTCCAGGAAGAGAAATTGGGACAAAGGGGTAGGCTGGTGGCTTCCTATAACCCTATCCGCTCGTTAGACAACCCGAAATACTATTCTCATTTCACTCTTTCCAGACAGATTCCGCAGGGAAATTTGCAGTTGCTTTCCTATGACGAAGGCGATACAGATATGGGCGGTGGTATTACGTGGAGCAACCTGCTGAAAGAAGGGACGCCTTTGGATGCCGGTGATTATGTTTTGGTGACCGGTACGCGCCTTGCCAGCGGTGCGGTACTTTCCCGAATCTCTTCTTTTTGCATTTTGCCGGATAAGACAACGGACATCGAGCTGGTGATGCGCGAGAGCAGGGATGAAGTGCAGGTTATCGGAAACTTTAATTCAGAGTCTCTCTTCACTCCGTTGTCAGATGACGGTTCCGTAATCCAGCAAAGCCTGTTGCAGGCTTGCGGGCGCGGTTATTTTGTCGTAGGTATTCTGGGTGTCAATCAGGAGCCTACCAATCATGCGTTGCGCGACATAGCTTCGTTCAAGGCCGATTTGGAGAAGTGGGGGCGTAAGATGGTGTTGCTGTTTCCTGATGAAGCCAAAGCCGGCAAGTTCGCCTGCGAGTCATTCCCCGATTTGCCTTCTACCATTATTTATGGTATAGATACGGACGGTATCGCTGCGCAGATTGCAGAAAGCATGAAGTTGAAGCATAAAGAGAGCCTGCCGATATTCATCATAGCCGATACTTTCAATCGGGTGGTCTTCGTATCGCAAGGATATACCATCGGACTGGGAGAACAACTGATGAAGACAATCAAAGGAATATAGAGTTGACGGTAAGTTACAGCGTTTTGTGCCTTGCTTATAGCACAACTGTGCCATCCCATTGGCAAACTTGTGCCATAGGCAAGGCACAACTGTGCCAGTATGGTGGCACAGCTTGCAATCTATAGTGTGGATTATGGGTGTGTTTTTACGTCCATAAATAGTCGTAGTAGTAGGAATCGAATTTCATTGGGGCGGTTATTCCGCACTCTTTGAGGACATTCAGTATGGATTCTTGCTCTGCGGGGGATAAGGCGCGTTCTCCGCTACGGACCCGGTAGTAGGTTCGGCGGCTGGAGTTGCTTATAAGTCGTTGGGCGAAGAAGCGTACCTGCTTGGCCGTGAGGTTTTCCAATATGCCGAGAAATCCTTTGGCATATTGTACTTTTGTGCTGGAACAGTAGTAGGGACATTCTCCTCCCAGACTAGCTATATGCTTGGGACTGACGATGCTATATTGTACAAGGTCTGTGGGGGCAAGCCTTTCTGCCACTTGCCTGAGGCAGGTTCCGGACTTGGGACATTGCCGGTCGATGCACCAAAGGAAATTATTGGGGACATCGGAAAATTCAAGTTCTTTTTCTTTCATCTTAACGGGATTTCTTTTCTTTACGTTTGATATGCTTTTCTTTTCTTGTTTGCAACGTATGCAGTAATTGCATGCTGTGGGAGGTATAGGAAAGCTTTTGCAAAAGTAAACATATTCTTCTGAATATGAAGCATGGTTTGCAGTTAATCATTTGCCAGGATTTTATCTTGTTTATTAAGTGTTCTATAAACGTTATATCGCAGATATTTCGTATTTTTGCATACAAATTCAGTTCTTAGATGGGGAAATGAATCCGGTACCATGAATTGTTTATGTTAGAATGTTTAATTTATAGTTTGTTGCACATGATGAAGGTCGCTTGTAGATTGTCGTTTATCTTTCCATATCAGATAACAAACGAAAAAACTAACATGTTCTTATCCTCCAATACGCCTAACGTAAGGATTGAATGCAAAGGGCGGCTATTGGATGCGGTTTTTGATACCGGCAATGTGAAATCTGATTTTGGAAATAAATTTGTGCAAATGTTCCCCGAAGCATTGTCAGGATTGGTGGAACATGAGGGTTGCCGAGGAGAATCCAACTATGAGAATATGTTTGTCCGTGGAGAGCGATAAAAATATTCTCCGCATGTAATATAATATATGGCTGTTATCGAAATATCATCATTAACTCATCCCGGTGTGGAAGTGTTCAGCACTCTTACCGAAGCCCAGTTGCGCAACCGTATCGAACCGGACAAGGGACTGTTCATTGCAGAAAGTCCCAAAGTTATCAAAGTGGCTTTGGATGCTGGTTATGAGCCTTTGGCTCTTTTGTGTGAGCACAAGCACATCTATGGGGATGCTGCCGAAATCATTGAGCGCTGTGGCGATATACCCGTCTACACAAGCGACAGGGAATTGCTTGCCGAACTGACCGGCTATGTCTTGACACGGGGCGTGCTTTGTGCCATGCGCCGTCCGGTTCCCAGAAGTATGGAGGAAGTCTGCCGGGGAGCCCGGCGTATTGTGGTTATCGACGGGGTGGTAGATACCACTAATATTGGAGCCATCTTCCGTTCGGCGGCGGCTCTTGGCATGGATGCCGTGCTGTTGACTCGGAATTCCTGCGACCCTCTGAACCGTCGTGCAGTCCGGGTATCTATGGGGACGGTCTTTCTTGTGCCATGGACGTGGATGGACGGTCCTCCCGGTGTGCTTGGTGAGTTGGGCTTCCGCACGGCGGCCATGGCGCTTACGGACAATTCCATTTCCATAGACAATCCCGTTTTAAAGGCCGAGTCCCGGTTGGCTATTGTGATGGGTACTGAGGGAGATGGTCTTTCGCACGAAGCGATTGCAGGAGCCGACTATGTGGTTCGCATCCCTATGTCTCACGGGGTAGATTCGCTGAACGTGGCGGCCGCGGCGGCCGTTGCTTTCTGGCAACTTCGCGTTTGAAGTGATAACTCAAAAAAGCATATATTATGTTGGCATATACTTATATTGAACACGGAAAGTTCGGATTGCTTGAGAAACCGATACCGGTATTGGAAGATGCGCGCGATGCTATTGTGCGGGTGACACTGGGTAGCATATGCACCAGTGACTTGCATATAAAGCATGGAAGCGTACCGCGTGCTGTACCCGGAATTACGGTAGGACACGAAATGGTGGGCATCGTAGAGCAGGTGGGTGCCGAAGTTGAGTCGGTAAAGCCCGGTGACCGTGTGACTGTGAATGTGGAGACTTTTTGCGGTAAATGTTTCTTTTGCCGTCACGGATATGTGAACAACTGTACCGACGCCAATGGCGGTTGGGCTTTGGGGTGCCGTATTGATGGCGGTCAGGCGGAATATGTACGTGTGCCCTATGCCGACCAGGGACTGAACCGTATTCCCGATACGGTAAGCGACGAGCAGGCACTCTTGGTAGGCGATGTGTTGGCCACCGGCTTCTGGGCTGCCCGTATCTCCGAAATAACCGAGGAAGACACTGTACTCATCATCGGTGCCGGGCCGACGGGTATTTGCACCCTGCTTTGTACCCTGCTGAAGAAGCCCCGTCACATTATTGTCTGCGAGCAGTCGGCCGAAAGAATCCGTTTTGTCCGCGAGCATTATCCGGAGGTGCTGGTCATTGGGCCGGAGAACTGCAAAGACTTTGTGAGGAAGCATAGCGACCATGGTGGGGCGGATGTCGTACTTGAAGTTGCCGGTACGGAAGATACTTTCCGTCTGGCATGGGAGTGTGCCCGTCCCAATGCCATTGTCACCATTGTGGCGCTTTATGACCAGCCTCAGTTATTGCCCTTGCCGGAGATGTATGGCAAGAATCTTGTCTTCAAGACCGGTGGTGTGGATGGGTGCGATTGTGCCGAGATACTGCGCCTGATAGCGGTGGGACAGATAGATACCACGCCGCTTGTCACGCATCGTTTCCCGTTGAAGGAAATTGACGAAGCCTACCGTATTTTTGAGAATAGGCTGGAGGGGGTAATCAAGGTGGCGATTATGGGCGAGAGGAATTCCTGATGGGGTTAAGGTCGCAGTCTTATTTGTGTGAGAACTGCACAGAACTCTTGGCTGTTACAAGCGAGGCCTGTCATCTGGTAAGGCACATTGCCAAAGAACTTTATGTGTTGTAATTTAATCTGCCCTCTCTTATAGCTTTTTCTTGGTTCAGGCGTTCCTGCTGTTTCCTTTTTTCTTCTAAAGTAGAATAGGACTTCACTTCATCAAGAATGCGATGCGATGAAGCGAAGTCCTATTGAGAATGATTAGGTTGGAGAAACTTTCTTATAGATTGATTTCTACATTTGAAATTACTGTTCCTTGTACTTGTGCACCAGCGGGAATTTCTGCTTTGCCACCTTTGATGAGAAAACCGAACAGACAGCAAATCGTCAGAACAATAGATAACGCGAGTTTATTGCTACCTTCATCATATAAGTTGTTTCCTGACAAATAAACAGTAGTTCCGTCAACAGCTTTTACGCTTTTGATAGCTATTTCCAGTTCTCCTTCAGAACCCAGTAAACCTCTCTTTTTGGCTCTTGTAATCTGTCCTTGTGCAATAGAACCTGCTGAAATGACGATTTTTCCATTAGCCTTGACATCACTCAATACTCTGAAATCTACCATTTGTCCGCTTTTGACATTGCTGCTGTATAATGTTGATACCAACTCTAATGGAATGCTGGTTCCGGCTCTTAATATAACCACTTCGCCAGGCATTGTAAATGACATTGTCAACATTGCAATGGCCATTAATAACACTGCAGGTTTGAAATAAACCTTTTTTGTTAATTTTGTAAACATAATAAAAATGATTTAGTTAATAAAAAATGTTGTTTATCCTTTCTAATTTTCTGATTTGTTCGTTCTTCTTTTTTGAATTGTATCGAATGGCGCTTCTGCCTGCTCCGTTTATATTTCCTATATAGAATGACAATGATAAGAAACCGCAAACTCCTGCTACTCCATAGTTTTGCTTTTTTATGCTGGTATAGGTAGCGTAACCTAATAAGGAGTTGACTAAGAAAGCTGTCAGTGCACTTCCTTTATGCTTGGTATATAAGTATCCTGCTCCGGGAATTATTGATAGTATTCGGGCCATTGTAGGATTCTTCTTTTTCTGTTTCATCATTTGTTTGATAATATCAATGCTTTGCTGATTGAATGATGAAGTCCCTGCATTTTGATTGAAGCAACTCAAAGAGTTTTCGTATTCTTCGTTTTGTGCGGAAAGAATACCGTATAATGCATTTGCTTTTTGAACATCGGGAAATGAAACTGTATCACGTCTTATTTTCTCTGTCAAGTTTATAGCATTGCTGAAATTATTTGTGCAATAATATAAGATAGCTGCCTGCATTTGAAGCTCAGTGTTTTTCTTGATAGTGTCAGGAAATGTAACTTCGTATTCAAAAATGCCTTCTTCGTATTCTTTCAGTCCTCTGTGGCATAGAAGCTTTAGTTTATACAGCTGATGGTCTCCTTGGTTGGAAAAAAGTAGTCGTTCTATTTCCAATAGTGCAGGATAATACTCCTCTTTGTTGATTAATTGGTTGATAAAAAGTATATTGCTGTCTCTGTCGCTTCTCCATTTTAAGATATCTGTATGAGGCGCTTGATAACGATTATGGATTATTTGTGTAGGAAAATTTTCTTGCAGATAATCTATAAGGCTTCTGTTTCCCGATTGGTAAGTAATGTCATAGTAACGTGCATCGTGGCTGCATCTTATAATTCGGTCACAAGTCAGGGTTATGGCTTTGGGAAAAGTGAAATTCTTAAAGGCCATTTTTCCGTATTGAGAGCAGGAGGGATACATAGCGCATCTGCTGTTTTTTTGACTGCTGAGAAAATCCTGATAAAAGCCAATGTAGTCATCTGTGGCTATGTTTTGTGTAAAACTGGCAGATGTTTGTATGAGTAATAGTATTATATAGATATAAGTAGTTAAGTAGTTATTCATAATTATTTCACCTATGTCGAAATTACATTATCTTTGCTTCGAACAAAACTGCGTGATAAATGAAAATCAAGAAATTGACGCTGAGCGATTCCGAACGTCGGGAACTTACCAC
>NZ_JABXJH010000056.1:0-24250 GCF_013373675.1 Bacteroides sp. L10-4 | reverse complement strand
ACAAAACGAACTTACGTGACCTGTTCGATAAGACTGATTTCAACGATATCAAAGAACTCGATTATCCCCTTTTTGAAGGACTATTTGATTAATTTTTTAACTCGTCCATTTTTATTGGACACTAATGATATTCATAGATTTATTTGAATACGATTATTTTTTGAATACATAATAATATAATGCTACGCATTTTTGTACTACATAAAACTTTAATTGATAATTAATTAAATCAAAAAAGGCTGCTCTCGCAGGGGGCTTTGCTAATACCCCCATCAAAAGCAACCTTAATCTTAAAGTTGGAAAATTGAGATAACCTTTCCACCATAACGAAAACGTAGTAATCTATTGGAGAAGTAATACAGCATATCAAAGAGTAAATCTTGACTTTGTAATTGTGAAGATAATGTAACCATTAATAGGTCATCGGGAATAGCTTCACCTTTCCATTGGTAAAACTCTTTCAAATGCTCATTCTTTATCGTCAACTCTACCCGATAGTCTTTATCTTTAAGCCCATTCCATTGCGGTATATACTTCTTGTTTGATTTTTCCAACTCTCTTTTCTTATCATATATTTTTAATGATAGTCCGTCTTGTTTCTTGGGATTTATACAAATAGTTAAAGTCCTTAAACGACATTGGTCTCCCGTTTGTATGTGCAAGATTTCATCTAACACCTCTTTTTTATCGGAGCGTACCTTTCCATTTAATATCACCTCATAATCATCGTTAAACTGTGCATACCTAATCTTCTTTGCGAAGTTTATATTCGTATCTAACGCTACGTGCAAATCCGTAATATTGTTGAAGCTTAATCCTAATTCATCCGCAATATAATCCACACAAGCCAACCAATTGCACTTACTGCCGTCATATATGCCAAACACGTCATAGAAGACCCAATTTTCGATATACAACCACACGTAATTAACTTTATCATCCCCCATGCTACGCAATTTCGTCTTTAATGTAGCAAGTTTCCTCTCAACGAAGCCGTTACCGGCTTCGCCGAAAGGAAACTTAATCATTACATGAAAACTGTTTGCAAACAAAGCCTCATCACTTGGTACACGTACAAGCGTAAAACTATTATCACTGTCTTCCAATTTATCATATTCATTCAATTTCCTTATAACTTCATCCGTTGCCCGATAGCAAAGGGTCAACTTATCAATGCTTATTATACTCTTTTTCTTTCTCATGTCTTTCTGATTTTACTCTGTTATTTTTATGATATTCTTTTAGGGAAGCACTAAGATGTTCTTTGTGCTCCTTAGTCTTCTTCAAGCATTGAAGACTTTGGGAAATGTGCTTGCAATGAGTTGCCGATTTCTTTCGTCCTCGCAGGCGCATACTAATTTTCTTTTTGGTTTCTTCTTTCATATACTACTCATTATATTATATATAAATAAGTAGTTAGATAAGTAGGAAAGTTCAATATTTAGCCCCACTATTTTTTTCTGGAAAAAATCTTATACACATGGCAAACGGCTGTAAGGTAGATAGGTTGAAACATACGCCAATTTTAAGAGCGCGGATACATAGTACCATACTTGCGTATTCTTATTTCATTTTTAACCCTGCCCATTCCGATAAACTGCGCTACAAATATGTCAGAAAGGGATTTTAACTATTTCTGTAACCACACAATCCAAAGAACAATACGTTTACCTAACAGTGTTATTTCAGTCCCTCTATTAGTGGGTTATAATAAATTGTTCCGTCTGCTGCCATTACATAACCATTAACTAAATCCGTTTCGCTATTATCTACTATCGCTTGTTTTATCGCATCCTCACTACCTAATAGTTCTATATATTCTTCGGCTTTGAGAAGTAGGCTATCTTTATTTTTTATATCTTCATTGGCTTTCTTTAAATCCTTTGTGGTTAATTCTATCTTGTGTTGTAATTTCCCGTTGCTACTTGCTAATTCTACTATTGTGCCGATATAGGTTGAATCGGGATTATTGGCTTGCTCTTTCTTAAATGCGATATCTTTATTTTTATTACCAACTACTTCATCGTGAAGTAAAACAATTTCGTCTAAATTGTTTTTGTATGAGTTTTGAAATATTTGTTTATACTTGGGTGTTGCCTTGTCATAGTGTTGAACCATTTCTATCGTTTGTCCCGTGTATTTTCTAATTTGTTCGTAAGTCCATTCCCTAGCTGAAAGCATAGTAATGAAACTTCGTCTTCCTGTATGTGTCGCAATCAATTCATATCTTTGTTTTTTTAATTCAGTTGGTTTGGAATCTCCTGCATAGTGTATAGATTGCAACTCTTCTCCTTTTATTCCTGCTTCCTTTGCAATTCTCTTTATATTTTTGTTAATTGTATCTTTGCTGCATTTGGGCAACTTACATTTATATTTGTCAATAATTAAATGTCTCGCAATTTCAAAAATTAATTTTATTTCCATTTTTTTGTTAGGCGTTTTTCTTGGGGCAAAGGTAATAAAGAAGTCTCCGTTTATTTCCTCTATTTTGTTGTCAATTTCTAACAAGTCTGATACACGGCAACCTAATGTGCATTCAAGAATAAATAAGTCTTTTATTATTTCGTCTTTTTCATTTTTACATTTGTAGTTGTATAATTTCATCACTTCGTCATTTCGCAATGCAATATGATTGTCTGATGATTTATCGTCAAATTGTTTTGTCTTTATTGTGCTAATATCATTTTCTGTTAGTGCTTGCTGTTTTCTGGCTGAAAGTATGACTGCTGATTTTGCGTATTTGATAATAGAGTTGATTGTGCTGATTGTATAAGGCTCTCCATTTGGTTGAAAATAATTATTTAACAGATATAGCGAAAATGCTGTAAAAAACTCTGTTGTGAATTGGGAGTAAGTGTTTACGTTTTTTTTCTCCTCTTCTTCTAAGTACTTAAGATAGAAAGAAAGAGCGGGAACGCCTTTATCACAATAGTTTTTTATTGTTGCATTGCCTATTGTTGTTGCATTAAATACATCTTTCTTTATTTGTGTAATGATGTCTTTGATTCCTGTGTTTTCATTTTTCTTGGGTCTACCCATATTTATATACTTTTTTAAAATGGTTTCAATCTCTAAATTATTCTCATTGTCAATTTTGCAAATATACTCCTTAAATAGAATAAATTTGTTAAAAATGTCTGTAATTCTATTGTTTGCAATTTCGTTATTGCGATTATCTGAAGATGGAATGATTTTACTGGTATATGCCCGTTGTACTTCGGTACACCAATGTTTAGGGTAGACTTTTACCCCTAAATGAAACTTGATTTGTTTCTTGTTCAAATTGACAATGAATAGAATGGAAGTCGGTTTCTTGCTTTTAGGCTCTGATAGATAGAACTTTCCACTGAGTTCGTTGGGAAAAAATTGGTGTTGCATACGGTGTTAAGACTTACCTTAATTATCAGTGGTTTACAATAATCACGGTAAGGATTTACGGTAAGGATTCACGGTAAAAATATCTCTGTTTTTTGCTTTATTAAGTAAAACTCCCGTAACCCTTAACAAAAAGAAAACCACTGACTCATTGTGAATCAGTGGTCTAAGTGGAGCGTATGAGACTCGAACTCATCACCTCGACACTGCCAGTGTCGCGCTCTAGCCAGATGAGCTAACGCCCCGTTGCCAACGTTTGCGGGCTTGCTTTCATTTTTGATGGTGCAAATATAATGCATTATTCTGAAATAATTGCTATGTTTGCGAAAGAATTTGAAAAAATAAGTTATGCTGATATATAATACCACTTATCATGTAGAGAAAGGAGAAGACAAAAACTTCCTGATATGGATGCAGGAACACTATCTTCCCGAGGTAGAAAAGAATGGAATATTGTATGCTCCACGTATAGCCCGTATCTTGAGTCATATTGAGGAAGGAAGTATCTGTTATTCTGTTCAGTTTGAGGTAGAAAACTCTGCCAAATTGCATCGTTGGCATCAAGAGCAAGGAGTGAAACTGAATGAGGAATTACTGAATATCTTTAAGAATAAAGTGATTGGATTTCCTACATTGATGGAGGTAATAATGTGATACAACCGGTCAAAGAGAAAATAATATTGGGTATAGACCCTGGTACCACCATTATGGGGTATGGAGTATTGCGTGTGGCAGGTGTCAAGCCAGAAATGATAGCTATGGGAATTATTGACCTCCGCAAATTTGGAGACCACTATCTGAAGTTACGCCATATTCATGAACGGATACTGAGTATCATAGAGAGTTATTTGCCTGATGAGCTTGCTATTGAAGCCCCTTTCTTTGGAAAGAATGTACAGTCCATGTTGAAGTTGGGGCGTGCGCAAGGCGTAGCAATGGCAGCTGCTTTGAGTAGGGATATTCCCATTACGGAATATGCTCCTTTAAAAATAAAGATGGCAATCACCGGAAACGGACAAGCATCCAAGGAACAGGTGGCGAACATGTTGCAGCGTATGCTGCATTTTCCTAAAGAGGATATGCCTACTTTTATGGATGCAACGGACGGGCTTGCTGCTGCCTATTGTCACTTTCTGCAGATGGGGCGTCCCACGGTGGAGAAAGGCTATCATGGCTGGAAAGACTTTATTGCCAAAAATCCGGATAAGGTGAAGAAGTATAAGAATTGAAATGTAGAATATAAAAATAATATCATGAAATTGAATGAACTTGCTATCATTGGAGTGGCTGCGACAACGGTTGTAAGCTGCACTCCCGCGAAGACGGAGTATGCTTCGTACGAACTTTACCCTGTCCGTTCGGGTAGTCTGACAGAGATGGAATATACACCTGCTGCCACGCAATTCACATTATGGGCGCCTACGGCGGATGAAGTTCGCCTGATGTTGTTCGAAGCAGGAGATGGAGGTCATGCCTACGAAACTATTTCAATGGAATCATCTGAAGAAGGGACTTGGAAAGCTAAAGTTGAAAAGGACTTGATAGGTAAATTCTACACATTCAATGTGAAAATCAATGATAAGTGGTTGGGGGATACTCCGGGTATCAATGCCAAAGCTGTAGGGGTGAATGGAAAGCGTGCCGCCATCATCGACATGAAATCCACAGACCCCGAAGGATGGGCAGATGATAAACGTCCGGCATTGGACTCTCCTGCCGATGTGATTCTTTATGAAATGCACCATCGTGATATATCCATTGATTCGTCGTCGGGTATTGAGCATAAAGGAAAGTTCCTGGCATTGACAGAACAGGGAACGGTAAGTCCTGATGGGCTGGCAACCGGCATTGACCATCTGAAAGAATTGGGAGTGACACATGTACATCTCCTTCCGTCTTATGACTATGCCTCCGTTGATGAGACAAAGCTGGACGAGAACAAGTATAATTGGGGATATGATCCGCAGAACTACAATGTGCCTGACGGCTCTTATTCCACTGACCCTTATAAGCCGGATGTTCGTATCCGCGAATTCAAGCAGATGGTGCAGGCTTTGCACAAAGCTGGTATCCGTGTTGTTCTGGATGTGGTGTATAACCATACTTTCAATACATCTGACAGCAATTTCGAACGTACAGTTCCAGGATACTTTTATCGTCAGCGGCCGGATGGAACGTATGCAAACGGTTCGGCTTGTGGCAATGAAACTGCCAGCAACCGTCCGATGATGCGTAAATACATGATAGAGTCTGTGTTACATTGGATTAATGAATATCACATTGACGGCTTCCGTTTTGACTTGATGGGTATCCATGACATCGAGACAATGAACGAAATCCGTAAGGCGGCAACGTCTGTAGATTCGACTATATTTATATATGGTGAAGGATGGGCGGCGTCGGCTCCACAGATGGCGGAAGATTCTCTGGCAATGAAAGCCAATACTTATAAGATGCCGGGTGTTGCTGCTTTCTCTGACGAAATGCGTGATGCTTTGCGCGGTCCGTTCAATGACAATCATCAAGGTGCTTTCCTTGCCGGATTGCCGGGAGGAGAGGAGAGCATAAAGTTTGGTATTGTAGGAGCCATCAGGCATCCGCAAGTAAATAATGACTCTGTGAATTATAGTAAGGCTCCGTGGGCGGAACAACCTACACAGATGATTAGCTATGTTTCCTGCCATGATGATATGTGCTTGGTGGATAGGCTGAAAGCAAGTATCCCGGGTATTACTCCCGTAGAATTGGCAAAGCTTGACAAACTGGCGCAAACAGCCGTATTCACTTCCCAAGGTGTACCGTTTATTTATGCCGGTGAGGAAGTGATGCGTGACAAGAAGGGAGTACACAATAGTTTTGAGAGTCCCGATTCCATCAATGCGATTGATTGGAGACGAAAGGCGGAGCATGCAGATGTATTTGCTTATTATAAAGGTTTGATACAGCTTCGTAAGAAGCATCCGGCTTTCCGTATGGGTGATGCGGATTTGGTGCGTAAACATTTGGAATTTCTACCGGTTGACGGCAGCAATGTGGTGGCTTACCGTCTGAAAGAAAATGCCAACGGTGATGCTTGGGGAGATATTATAGTAGTCTTGAATGCCCGTAAGGAGCCTGCCAAACTTACCGTACCCGAAGGTAAATATACAGTGGTCTGCAAGGATGGCTTTATCAATGAACAAGGTTTGGGTACACTGTACGGCCCCGAAGTTGTTGTTCCGGCCCAATCGGCACTGATTATGTATAAATGATGATTGGATGATGCAGCAACATACAATACACATAGCGGGGGGCGTAGTACGCAACCCGCTTGTTCGTTTGACAGAGCCTGTCACCCTTGATTTTCTGGCAGGAGAACACATTGCCATTGTAGGACCGAACGGAGCCGGAAAGAGTCTTTTGGTGGATATGCTGACGGGAAAGTATCCATTGCGTGATGGTGAGCTTACCTATGATTTCTCTCCCTCCCTCACGAAAACTGCCTATGACAATATCAGATACATTGCTTTCCGTGATACTTACGGTTCCGCCGATGCCAATTATTACTATCAACAGCGTTGGAATGCCCACGACCTGGAGGATGCTCCGTCGATACGCGAAGTACTGGGAGAAGTAAAGGACGATGCCTTGAGGCAACGACTATTTGAACTTTTCAGCATAGAGCCGATGCTTGACAAGAAAATCATTCTTCTCAGTAGTGGGGAACTCCGTAAGTTTCAGCTGACTAAGGCTCTATTGTCCGCTCCCCGAATTCTTATCATGGATAATCCTTTCATCGGGTTGGATGCGCCTACACGCGAACTGCTCTCCGGTTTGTTGGAACAGCTTACCAGGCTGGGCGGGTTGCAAATTGTCCTTGTGCTTTCCATGTTGGATGATATACCTTCATTTGTTACACACGTTGTTTCGGTAGATGGTATGAAGGTGAGCGGGAAGATGAAGCGCGAGGAGTATGTGCAGGCATTCTGTGTGGACAATCAGATACATATTCGGGAAGAAGCCGGTGCTTTGGAGGAATTGCGGCGGCGTATTTTTGATTTACCCTATGAGCATACGGATTTTACTTCCGATGAAGTGGTGAAGTTGAACGGGGTCAGTATCCGTTACGATGACCGTATCATTCTGAAGGAGCTGGATTGGACAGTGATGCGTGGGGAGAAGTGGGCGTTGAGTGGCGAGAACGGTTCCGGTAAGTCTACGTTACTCAGTCTGGTATGTGCCGATAATCCACAGTCGTACGCTTGTGATATCAGTCTTTTCGGACGGAAGCGCGGGACGGGGGAGAGTATTTGGGAAATCAAGAGACACATCGGTTACGTCAGTCCGGAGATGCATCGTTCTTATCTGAAGAACCTGCCTGCCATGGAGATTGTAGCTTCCGGTCTGCACGACAGTATCGGACTGTATAAGCGTCCTCACG
The DNA here is from genome assembly GCF_013373675.1 of Bacteroides sp. L10-4. Classification (NCBI taxonomy): domain Bacteria; kingdom Pseudomonadati; phylum Bacteroidota; class Bacteroidia; order Bacteroidales; family Bacteroidaceae; genus Bacteroides; species Bacteroides sp. L10-4. The sequence continues at coordinate 16,455 of NZ_JABXJH010000056.1, read as the reverse complement.
CAGAACAGATGTCGGTATGCGAGTGGTGGATGGATATTTTCGGTATTGCCGCCTTGAAAGACAAGCCTTTTCTGCAACTTTCCAGTGGTGAACAACGTCTGGCGTTGTTGGCGCGTGCTTTCGTGAAAGACCCGGAATTGCTGATTTTGGATGAACCGCTTCATGGACTTGATACTTACAACCGTCGTCGGGTCAAGAAGATTATAGAAGCATTCTGCCACCGAAGAGATAAAACGATGATTATGGTGACTCATTATGAAAACGAGTTGCCGGGTACGATTACGAATCGGCTATTTTTGAAACGCAACTGATAATAATACTACAAAAAAATGAAGTACGGAATTCTTTACCTGTTGCTTCTGCTTTTCTTGTTGGTTTCTTGTGGAAAACAGCGTCTGGCATCGGAGCCTATGCGTCCCGATTCTGCTAGAGTGGCTTGGATTTTTTATAAGAAAATCTGGGCTGTATCCGCATTGGATAGTGTGGAAAGATATGCAAATCTGACATGTCGTTATCTTTCGGATAAAGAACTCACAGCAAGAGTGAATTACGGTGTGGCGCTTCGTTGCATGAAGTTAGGAATGTTTGAACGGGCTTTGGTCTATTATAGGAAAACAGGTGACGGGGCAGATACTTGGATACAGGGAGAAGTGTGTAGGGCCATGCCCGAGGCTTATGCCGGTATGGGGCGTTATTTGGATGCAGTCCGTTGTCTGGATTCCATACGCGATTGCAGGCAGTCTCGTTCCGTCATACCGCATTATTGCCTGGCTAAGGGAAACCTGTATGCCATGACAGGACAAGTTGATTCGGCCTGCCGTTACTATGAAAGTGCTGCTCGTTCGCTGAATCGTTGGGTGGCAGGTGTAGCTTCGCGGCGATTGAGTGCTTTTCATGCTTCGCGTGGCAAGGATAGCTTAGCTTATAATCTGGCATTGAAAGCGGATAAGATACTGATACGTGAAATCCAAAAGGAAGAAGCTACAGAAAATCGTGAGAATTATGAGAAAGAGAAAATGCAGAATGAACTGAATCGTTTGAGGATAGACAAGCAGCGGCAAGAAATCATGGTATTATCCCTTGGACTGATTGTGGTTCTGATTGTTTTTGTTTTCTATTTTGTATCGCAGCGTCGAAAACGCCAGACCGACCTCTTGTTGTTGCAGGAGAAAACGATTCGACTGGAACAGACCCGACAGTTGCTGGTGCAGGCAGAGGAGTTGACGCTTTTGCGTGAAAAGGAATCGCAGTTGCGCGAGTCTTTATTTCGCCGTATGAAGTCTTTTCATAAGATTCCTTCTTTGGAAGACAACGACCGGAAAGAAACAGATACCAACCTGCGCATTGCTTTGAGTAAAGAGGACTGGGACGATATCCGGCAGACGGTGGATAAGAGTTATGATAACTTTACGCAACGGCTGAAACGGAGTTTTCCTTCTTTGTCGGAGAAGGATGTCAATTTTTGTTGTCTGGTGAAGATTGGAGTCAGTATAAAAGACCTTTCAGATATTTATTGTATCAGTCGCACATCCGTTAGCCGTAAAAAGCAGCGGGTGAAAAAAGATAAGTTCGGATTGACTGCCGAAGATGATACTTTGGATTCTTTTTTGCGGCATTTTTAGAACTATGTGGCAAAATGTCTATATGATACTTTCTTTGTATATAGGTTATATATCTGTATTATAGTTAAATATAAAAGAAAGAAACTTCCGCTTTTGTCTATCGCGAGAATTGTGTTATTGCAATTTCTACTCTAATTTTGTTCTCATTCTATTCATGAATTTAAAAAGAATGAGGACATGAAAAACAAAAAACAGATGAGGGTCTTTTCCTTATTGATGGGGGTGGCTTTATTGGCAGGTTGCAATGGAGCCGGTAAAAAAGCAACGGATGGTTTGGCAGACTATCCGATGGTAAATTCTTTGGCCGGGCAGTCGGTGGTAGGTTCTGTGGAGGTAATGAATGGCGATTCGGTATGGGTCTGTGACTTTTCTAAATTAAAAGATACGGTTACTTTGCCTTTAAGTGCTATTGCGGAAGAGTTTCAAGTGGTGAAATTGGATAACAGTGACGAGGCGCTGGTTCCGGCAGGAGGTGTTTTGGTTTCGGACAATTATATATTGGTATATGGCAGGCAGCAGACACCTTTTAAACTATTTGACAAGTCCGGCAGGTTTCTGGCGAATATAGGCTCTTTCGGACAAGGGCCGGGTGAGTATCAGCTGGTGTATGATGCACAGATTGACGAGGCGTCGGAGCGTATTTATATCCTGCCCTGGAATGCAAAAGCTTTGCTTGCTTATGACTTGAAAGGTCAGTATGTACAGAGCATTCCTCTGCCCACACTGGTTCCGAAGGGGAAATTTAAAGTGGACAGTAAAAATTCCACTCTATCGGTATTCATCCTTCCTTTCAATAATCTGCTCTATGCGGCATGGCGTCAGGACCTTCAGGGGAATCTGCTGGATACCATTCCCGGACGTCATTTGGCGGTGCGTCCGGACTTCAGTAACGAGGTATTTAGTAACAAGGTGAACGGAAAGTTCGATGTATCTTTATTTACTTTCTTTGAACTTCGTCCCGATACGCTTTATCATTTTGAAGAGGGACGTTTGAATCCGCGTTTTACGGTGGATTTCGAGATGAAGGAAATCCCGATACATTTTTATCAGGAATTGCCCCACTGTTTTGTGGGCGACGTGACGGTAAAGAAGCAGGTAAGTGAGAATAGCTATGTCACTGAGGCTCCGTCCTGTTATATCATGGACAAGAAGACGTTGAAAGGTGCTTTCTACAGATTGGTGAATGACTATCTGGGAGACATGCCCGCCTATCTTACGGTGAATGGTGATTACTATATTCTCAATATGGAGCCAGCCAAGCTAAAAGATGCTTTGGAGAAACATCTGGAAATCAAGACAAATCTTTCTTCCAAAGAACGCGAACGCTTGCAGAAGTTGGCAGATAGCATCCATGAGAATGACAATAACTATATATTATATGCTAAATTGAGATAAACCATGAAATATGTTTGTTTTCTTGTTGGTACTTTTCTCTTTTTCGACTTGCAAATAGAGAGCGGAAAAAAGAACCGGTTGTTGCCGATACTCTGTCTGTGACCGTAGAACCGGTACGTTCTGTTGAACCGTCTTTGGTTGCCGGAAGTGTCACTTTGAGCGAGGATGATTTAGTGCAGAGTTGCGGTAGTGCTCGCGGAACGGCATATTTGTATGAAACGACTGCTTCTAAGCTGTATGCCGCAGATACTACCGGCACTCTAAAGTCGGTTCCTGTAAAATTCGAGGCCATAAAAGGGAGCAGCTATTCTAGCAAGCAAATAGTCATGGCGGCGCCTGATACACTCTATTCGGTAGATAACGTCAGGGGAGGCAAGGCACTTTTCCGCATGGTATTGCAAGGTGACTCAACGGTGACGGAGCAGATTTACAATCTCTCTTTCAGTAAAAAACACAAGGGGTGGGCTGCTTATATAGGAGACTTCCTTTATGAGTTGCCGGAAGATGTATTGCGTGGTCAACAAGCACTATAAATGCTATAAGCCTATCTTTCAATGTAATTATTGACTGATATTGGCGAGAAATAGAATAAAAAGGTTTATTTTTGCGCCTTATATTAAATATATGATAAGGCACTGATGAAAGATAGGCTCATAGGATTTATTAAGACATACTGCTTGTTTGTCTGTATTTTTGTGTTGCAGAAACCACTATTTATGCTGTTTTACAAGTCGCTGTATCCGGACGCCTCGTGTGCGGACTGGTTCAGTGTCGCTTGGCATGGGTTACCTTTGGACTTGTCTTTGGCTGGTTATCTGACGGCTATTCCAGGTTTCCTTTTCATTGCTTCCGTATGGACGCTTTCTAAATCCCTTCATCGCATCTGGTGCGGGTATTTCCTCTTTGTTTCAGTTCTTATTTCCATAATTTTTACTGTCGATTTAGGACTGTACGAGTATTGGGGATTTCGTTTGGATGCTACTCCGTTATTCTATTTCTTTTCTTCTCCTAAAGATGCAGTGGCCAGCGTCAGCATCTGGATGGTGCTGGGAGGAATTGTGGCAATGGCTGTGTATGCTGTCGTACTCTATGCTGTTTTTTACAACATCTTGTTGCAGAAGAAACAGCTGCTGCGGATGAAACTGCCTTATCGTCGTCTGAAGATGTCGGGCATACTGTTGCTGATGACGGGGTTGCTGTTTATTCCTATCCGTGGAGGCTTTACGGTATCTACCATGAATGTGGGGAAAGTCTATTTCAGTGCCGAGCAGCGTCTGAACCATGCAGCTATCAACCCTGCATTCAGCCTGATGGAATCCCTTGCCAAGCAGAAGGACTTCAGCAAGCAGTACCGTTTTATGGAAGCTGCGGAGGCCGACCGGCTTTTTAAAGACATGCTTGAGCCTGCAGTAGTCGGTGGTCAAACGGAAGAGACTGACTCTGTGCTGCAAGCTACTGACTCGCTGCATACTTTATTCAATACTCAGCGTCCCGATGTACTCTTTGTGATTCTTGAGAGTTTTTCCTCCAGGTTGATGACAGCTTTGGGAGGTGAGCCGAATATTGCCATCCATCTAGATAGTCTGAGTAAAGAAGGGGTACTCTTTACGAACTTCTACGCCAACAGTTTCCGTACGGACCGTGGACTGGTGGCTATCTTGAGCGGTTATCCTGCCCAGCCCACCACGAGTATCATGAAATATCCCCGCAAGACGCAGTCTATTCCTGCCATTGCAGGCAGCTTGCGGAAGGCGGGTTATGGTACCAAGTATTATTATGGCGGTGATGCCGACTTTACCAATATGCGTTCCTACCTGATGTCATCGGGCTTTGAAGATATTGTTTCCGATCAGGACTTTCCCGTAACGGAACGTTTAAGTAAGTGGGGGGCGCACGACCATCTCGTATTCAACCGTCTGCTGGAAGACTTGAAAACCGAAGCAGCCGAAGGAACTGCCGAAGAGAAAACTCCTCATTTCCGTGTCTTGCAGACCTCCAGCAGCCACGAGCCTTTTGAAGTACCTTTCCGTCGTCTGGAGAATGACCGGCTGAACGCCTTTGCCTATACGGATAGTTGTGCAGGCGATTTTGTAAGACAGTTTCGTGAGTTGCCCCAGTGGAAGAATACGGTGATTGTGTTTGTTCCAGACCACTTGGGAGCTTATCCCGAACATATCGACAATTTGTCGGTAGAACGCTACCGGATACCTCTGTTGATGGTGGGCGGTGCCGTCCGAGAGCCGAGGCGCATTGACGTCTATGGCTCGCAACATGACATTGCAGCCACGTTGCTGGCCCAATTGGCGCTGCCCCATGAAGAGTTTGTTTTCAGTAAAGATATGCTTAATCCCGCTTCCCCTCATTTCGCGTTCTTTACCGTACCCGATGCTTTCGGTATGGTGACAGCGGACAACCGGGTGATATTCAATTGCCAGGCAGGTGCTGTGATATTGGATGAGGGTACGGCAAAGGGGAAGAATCTGCCTTTGGGCAAAGCCTATCTGCAAAAATTGTATGACGATATAGCAAAAAGATAGAGGAAGATAATTAAAGTATAAGAGTATAAAGTATGACAGCACTTATGGATGCCTTGCAAGGGGCGATAGATATAGACACAAACATATTCCTTTTCATCAATGGGATGCACAATACGTATTTCGATTATTTTATGAGCGCCTACAGCGGTAAGTGGGTCTGGGTGCCGATGTATGCTGCCATTTGGTATGTGATGCTGCGCAACTTCCATTGGAAAGTGACTTTGTGCTGCATGGTCGGTCTGGCACTCGTAATTACCATTGCCGACCAGACGGGGGCAACATTGATACGCCCGTATGTGGAACGCCTTCGTCCCGCCAATCTGGAAAATCCCATATCCGACATGGTGCATATCGTAAACGGGTATCGGGGAGGGCGTTATGGATTCCCCTCCTGTCATGCTGCCAATACTTTTGGCCTGGCATTCTTTGTCTGGTTTCTTTTCCGTAAACGATGGCTCACTGTGTTTATGATGGGATGGGCGTTGCTGACCTGCTATTCACGTATCTACTTGGGAGTGCATTATCCGGGCGATCTCATCGTGGGAACATTGGTTGGATTGATTGCCGCATACATTGTATATCGCCTTTTCCTGAAAGTCAGCGGGTATAAGACCATGAAGAAAGTCCCCCATATTTATGCTCCCATATTGGTGGGCGGATTGACGATAGTTGGGATATTGATATATTCCACGGTGATGATATTGCAGGCTTAGAACTGATGATTTATCGTCACCATTGCTTCCCTCGGACGTATATTTAGTCGTGAAGTGTAGCTTTGCGTGGTGGAATACGTGGTGTAAGCATATTCTTTTTTGTTGAACAGGTTGTTGAGGCTTGCTTCCAATCTCCATTTTTTTCTTTTATAGATAAGGGATGCATCTGCGAACACGGTGTTGAGATGTGCGTCCCCTCCTAAGTCATTCCGGTAATGCTCGCCGGATAGCCGTAGGTCTACCTGCCCGATACTGAATGTGAGATGTAGCCGTTGTACGAAGTCCAGTAACGGGGTGAGACGGGTATCACTTCCTATCTTACTGCCGCCATAGCCTAATGTGGCATGATATTCCGCTTCAAAAACATCTGCGGGCGACCAGATTATTTTAGGCTCTGCTTTCAGATAATCATAACGATAGGTCTGCAGAAGACTTTGCCGGTTACCCTCGCTGTCAGCCAGGCGGGTAAGCTGTTCGCCATTGCTGCGACTGAGTAGTAGGGTGAGTGAGGTTTTCAAATGCCAGTCGTATATACCTTTGGACAAAGTACTGCTGAGATTCCAGCTATCGTTATGGTTCGGTAGTTCACGACGAGTGTAGACAATGGCATTTTCGGAAACACTCTGTTCGAAAAGAGTATTCCGGTTGCTGCGGCTGTAGGTTAGTGCGGCAGTGATGAAAAATTCCTGTACAGTGTTTTTGTACTCTCCGTAGAGATTGTAGGTTTGCGTGAGGCTGGTAGGGAAGGGTCCGTTGCCGTCTCGCCAGGTGCGGTAATCAGTTTGGTAGAGTCCCGGATACAAGTCGGAGAAGTCTCCTGCCGAGCGTTTCAGACTGCCATAAAGGGAGAACGTCCAATGATAATCCAGTTTATAGCGCAAATACATGGACGGATTGAAGAACAGGAACGAACGCTGTTGTGAGAAATACCGATCTGCTTTCAGAGGAAGCGAAAGTGTAGCCAGCCATTTTCCACGTTCCAGCTGGAAGTAGGGGGTAATATGCAATGACAGATGCGAAGCATTGAAATCATTGGGCTGTCTTGTCAGAGTATATTTCAGGGTAGCCCGTTCTCCTTGTATTCCTGCCTTATATTGTTGGGTAAATCCATCATACTTTCGTAGATATGCGGCACTGTTATCTGTGTAGAAGTTGTGCTGGTTGAATTTACTTTTTCCTTCTTCGAGTAGTAAGGATGCAGGCTGGTAAGCATACTGTGTCGTCGAACGAAATTCCCAGGTTCCGTTTTCCCGGTTTCGGATAAGATTGAAGTAGTTTCCGGCACTTAGCTGTGAAGTTTGCAGAGTTTGTCCCAGTTCCTCCGAATGTCCGCGATTTGTTTCTCCGTCTACGGTGAAGCGGTTGGATATATAATTCCGGCTGCTGTTGTCTTCATAACGCAGTTCCAGATTAGCGATGTCACTTCTCAGACGATAATGGTAGGTTTCGTCTATTTGTATGGTATCTGTCGGTTGATAGTAGATTTGGGTATTTCCCCGTTGCTGTCGGATTAGCTCACGAGTATATCCGGCTTGCAGGCGTAAGCTGCGGTCATCATTCCATTTGTACATACGGTTGCCGTTCAGGGTGTGGGTTTCATTGAATAATAAGCGATTCTTGTCTAATGGTGCGCTGATGCCCGGCTGGGAGAGAAAACCGGAAAGCGGAACTTGTTGCTGGCCATTTCCGGTCAGTTTGGTTTGCTCGTTGCTGAGGTCCTTGCCATTGTTATTTGTCTTGTAATTATAGACACTCTGTTTTCCTTTACCCAGTTGAAGGGCATTCAGTCTGCCTTCCCACAGGATTTTGTTGTTGTCACTCCATCCGGTTCCCAGAGTACCGTTTGCTATCCATTGATCGCGTGCTTTCGGATCCAGTTTCAGGTTCAATGCCACCTCATCGGAATTGATTTTTCCTTTCAAGGCCTTTACTGACTGATAGTTCTCCATGATTTCCGCACTCTTTACGGCTTTGGCACTCAGGTTGTTGTTGATTTGGTTATAACGTCCGCCTGTCACGTCCATTCCTTCCACAAAGTAGTGGTCGATGGCTTTCCCTTTATACTTAACCTGTCCGTTTTCATCTACATCTACGCCCGGAAGTTTCTTCAATACATCCTTTATGTGCACATCTTTAGATGATGCAAACTGCGCCAAGTCATATCTCACCGTATCTTTTCGGGTATTGATACGTCCGGGACGTATTTGTACTTCTTTTAATACGATGGCTTCCGGTTGTAGGCTGAGGTTCAGGATTCCTGCCGCATTGATATTCCGCATTTCTCTCTTATAGCCTAACAAAGAAATATTGAGTTGCAGCATTCCGCTATGCTTCCACGGCAAAGAAAATTGTCCTTTGGCATCGGTCAATGCATAGTCTATCGTTATGTTTCCGCGTAATACACTAATCATTACAGCTTCTAGCGGTTGATTGGTTTCTGCATCTGTTATCTTGCCGCTCAACGTCTGTGCGCAGGTAGGCGACAAGAAACGAAAGAGAAACAGGGAAAATAGAATGATAGTTTTTTTATTCATACACTGCAATAATTGATTGTTTGGCAATTGAAGTTTGTTGTAATTTTTATACAATTATGATAGTTTCATAATCCGTTGATTATCAATGCGTAAAAAAGAGGGTATTTAAGTATACGACTGAATGGCATTCACTATACGACTGAATAGGGTTCAGTATACGACTGAAATGCATTCAGTATGCGATAGATTTCACGAATGCTTACGGGTGTGGAGAAATATTATCGTTCCAGTGGATTATAAGGAACGTTTTTCGGGTTCTTGGTTGCATTGCCGTGTTCATCACTAACCTTAATGGTGACGTTCGGCATGCTTCCGGTGATAAATCCTACCGGATCGGCATAATAACGTTCGTGCACTTTGTTGTATGCTTTGCGGTTCATCGGTTCGTGCTTCTTTCCGTCGAAAAGTATCGGCCGATATGTGTGGCATTGCTCTACACCTGTGGCAGTGAATGAATAATGCCCTTCACTGTCTTCGGCTTTCAGTATCAGTCCGGGCAGTCCGCAAAGCTTCCATGGACCTTCGCTGACGGGTATTTCTGCAGTAAACCATGCCGTCCATGTACGGCCTTTGAATTGACATTCGGCTTTGCTGCAAAGGTAGGAGAGGACACTATCGTTTTCTGCCAGTATTTTCCACTGCGGACGTTCATCCGTTTCTTCGCAACGTAGGCGGGATATGCCTGCCACTTCATCGAGAGTCGTTACTTTTCCGGCAGGATAACCTCTGAAGGTTCGTTCGCTCAGTTTGCTTGTTCCGTATTGTTTCAGATGTTCATTAATCGTTTCCTGCGAGGCTTTATTGGCGAAGTCTACTGCCAGTACAGAGTCGCAAACATACTTGGTGTAACTGTAGAACTTAGAGAGATTTTTACCGACTTCCAGCATCATGGTTTCTTCCGTAATATTTTCCGGCTTTTCCGTATTACTGATACAGCGCGTTTCATATTGCACAAGGATTTGTGCTTCACCGATGGTATCATTCTGTATTTTCGTTCCATCAGAAACGATGATTTGTGCCTTCGCTTGTGATGCGAACAATATAGCGAGACACAGATTGAGGAAAATAATTCTTGCACTCATAGTTTTTACATTTTTAGAGGTTTTACATATTGCTTCCAGCGATTATTGTACTGCAAAACTATGCGGATTTTGCTTCAGAAGAGGCTGAAAGTTATTACTGAAATATTACTCAATGCATAATATCTGCCTCGCACGTACCTATATTTGCAAGCTAACTTCTACCTTTGCCGGTACTAAATGAAAGTCTTTCTAAGTGAGACTAAAAAAGAACAATTATGGAACAACGGATTAAGATCGTTTGGATATTCTCCATCGCATCGATACTGCTTATTACCTGCGGACAGGTCTACTGGTTGCGTAATCAGTATCAGTATATGAATGATGAACAAATCAATGATATTTATGATTGCATCTTGCAGACCACCCAACAGTATGACTCTATCCGTACTCCCCAACCCAAAAAGGTGCTTAGCAATACCAATATGTTCTTCTATCACCTGAGCAAATCCATTGATTTGGAAAAGCGGACCACTATCGACGAATTAATTTTGGGTGTTCTGAAAGGGCGGGACTTGGAGAGCTTGGGCCAAAAGAATACAGAAACTCTCAAAATAGAGCAGCAGGACTCTGCCAGTACAGATGATAAAGAAAGAGAGGCAAAGCGTAGGGAATGGGCATTGGCGTTAGACACCCTTTTGCCGGAAGAGCGGCTCATTGCGAAGGATTCATTCAAAATCAATATGTCCGATAAAGATGCTCCTAATTTGAACTCTATTATTAATCTTTATCGTTTGGAGTTGGATGTGCCTTTTGCGTTGCAGCAATTTGATTCCTTGCTTGCCATACGTTTGGACGAACAAACGTTTACTACGCATCTGGTGGTTTCCGAAGATTCCATTTACCAGTGGAATGCGGAACTGAAACGGCAAGGTACATTGTTCAATCCATATATAGAAGTAATGTATCCTTATAATCCCCTGAAACGCCAGTTTGTGCTTGTTTCCGTGAAGGTTTCACCTCATGTGGTACTTGTGCGTATGGGTTGGCAGTTAGTGGGCAGTACATGTCTGATATTTCTGCTGGGGCTTTGTCTGCTGTTTCAGATAAAAACCATCTTGAAGCAACGGCGGATAGATGAACTGCGAAAAAGCTTTGTAAACACTATGATACATGAACTGAAACGTCCCGTCCAGGCTCTGAAAATGTGTATAGCCTTTCTCAATGACAAGTCTATGCGAACAGATGAGAAAGCGATGGATGAAGTGATTCACGATTCCATGTCCGAGCTGGATAACTTGTCGGCCTATCTTTCAAAACTACGTGATATGACGCGTGCCGATGATGAACACACGCAGCTTTCCGTCCGTACATTTGATATAAAGACGAGTTTGGAAAAGCTTGTCCGGCTTTACCATGTTCCTGAGGATAAGGATGTTGCTATTGAAACCCATTTCAGTTCGGAGACTCTGGTAACGGCAGACCCGGTGCATGTTTCTAATATTATCAGTAATTTGATAGAGAACGCCGTAAAGTATTCGGGCAAGTCTGTGCATATTGTTGTAGATTGCCTTTTGCAGGATTACCAATTGACGATACGGGTGTCTGATGATGGCATCGGCATTCCGGTTTCCGAACAGAACCGTGTATTCGATAAGTTTTATCGGGGCAGTAATCTTCCCGACCGTTCGTTGCCCGGCATTGGTCTGGGGTTGAGCTATGTAAAGTTGCTGGTAGAGGCGCATCATGGAAGCATTTCTTTAAATAGTCAGGCAGGCAAGGGAACAATGATTGAAATTAATATTCCTCAATAAGTCCGTGCTAACCCGCATAATCCCTACTCTAAAATAACCAATGATATGAAAGCCTTGAAAATACTTTTTGCCGATGATGATTTGAAATATTCAATGCTGCTGAAGCGCTTTCTTGAGAAGGAAGGCTATGAAGTGACTTATGCCGGAAACGGGGAAATTGCTCTGGAACAATTTCCGCTCATAAAGCCTGATTTGGTATTGCTCGATATCAATATGCCCGGTTACAATGGCTTTGAAGTGGCTGAACGCATCCGCGAGACGGATAAACACGTCCTGATCTTTTTCCTTTCCGACCGTAGCGATGAGGCCGACCGCCTGCAAGGATTCCAACTGAAGGCGAACGATTATCTTGCCAAACCTTTCTATCCGAAAGAGCTGACAGCGCGTATCCGCGAGCGTTTCACTTCGCAGTTGTCCGGCGTGGCGGAGAATGAGATGTATGCTTTCGGCCATTCCGTATTCAATTACAGTACGAACGAGATTCGTACGGGAAATAGTAAGGTGCTGATTACTTCCCGTCAAGCCGATATCCTTCGCTTGCTGGCGCTGAATGTGAATAAGACTGTCAGCCGCGATATGTTGCTGGATGCCGTGTGGGGCACTGCCTCATATGCCAATTCCCTTGCCTTGAATGTACAGATGTCCTATCTGCGGCGGGCACTAAAAAACGATCCGGCCGTGAGGATTGAGTCGTTGATGAAAAAGGGGTATATGCTTGCCGTTCTCTGAAAAACATCTTCATCTTTGGATTTATTATAGGAGTAAGAAGTTCCAAAGAAAAAGAGCTTATGATGAGTTTAGAAGGATGGATGAACGAAGTCCTGATAGGTTGGGGAATAGACCCAAGGTTTGCCGAAATATATTTCTTTTCGCGCAACAAAGTTTGGAAAGAGTACGAGCGCATTCAGTCCGACATCTCGACCATTTGTTGGTTATAGCGCAGAAGTTTGATTTGAAGCTGTATCAGTATTCCGATTAATATATCAACCGGAACTCCGCATATACAGGCAAGTGGTCGCTGTATCCTCCTTGATACTTCATCCCGTAGTAGGTGCGGAAAGGTTGCTGCCCTCCGTATTTCTTGTCTCTTGTCAGTAGGAAGGGCGGGCGGAATACATCCGACTTTGCTTCCTCCGTACGTAGTGATGAGTGTTCTTGCAACAGCGTGCCCGATACGATGATGTGGTCTAGCAGTCCCCATTCTCCTTGATACCTGTAGCTGCCGAAGTGCTTGCGTGCCTTGGCTTTTTCTGCCAGCAGATGATAAAGCTTTTGTGGACGTAGAGAGTCTTGCAATGTTGACGGTGCTACCGCCTCCAACACCTCCTTTACCGATTTATTCTCCGGATAATCGTTGAAATCCCCTAAAAGGACAATTTGCGGATGTCGGCGTATCGTGTATAGACTGTCTATGGCATACTTCACCTTTCGGGCAGCCAGTAGCCGGTAAGGTTCAGACTCTCTTGCCCCTCCCGAACGGGATGGGAAGTGAGCTACCAGTACATCAAGCGTATCCCGATTCAGCAACAATCCGCTGACGTGAAGAATGTCCCGTGTGGGACGGCTATTCTTCCGGGGCTTGTCTACGGGGAGGCTCTGATAGGAAAGCAGTTTGAAAAGATTACGTTGATACAACAGCGCTATGTCGATGCCGCGTTCGTCGGGAGACTGTGTCATCACATACCGGTAGTCTGCTTCGCGCAAGGCGGAGTAGCGGGTAAGGTTGCGCATCACACTGTCATTCTCCACCTCACACAAGGCAACAAGGGCAGGCGGCGTCCATCCTCCGGTGGCGATGATGACGCGGGCTATATTGTCCAGTTTCTTTCTGTATTTGGAGTAGTTCCAATGCCGGACGGCATCCGGCAGGAACTCGTAGTCATTCTTTAGTGTATCATGTCGGCAGTCGAATAGGTTTTCTACGTTGTAGCTTACTATCCGAAACGTGAGGGTATCTTTTCCTTCTTGCCCGTACAGAGTGATGTACGGGCAGAGAAGGAAGAGTATAACTCCTATCTTATAGATAACGTTCATACAAACTATTCCCGTTCCCTTTTAAGGAACGAGGGATATTTATTTCACTGGTATGTGCTTCAGTATATCCAGCAGATGGTCCCAGAACTTCTGTACGGTAGGAATCAGCATCCGTTCGTCGGGAGAGTGTACACCCTGCAGGGTAGGTCCGAAGGAAATCATGTCCAGTGCCGGGTATTTGTCAAGGAACAGTCCGCATTCCAAACCTGCATGGATAGCTTTTACCTTGGCATCTACACCGAACAAGCGTTTGTAGGACTCGACAGCCACTTCCAGAATTTCTGAATGCGGGTTGGGTTTCCAGCCCGGATATCCGTCTCCGAAGGATACGGCTGCTCCACCCATTTCGAATACAGTGCGCACCATATTGGCAATGTCTTGTTTGGAGGAGGCGGTAGAGCTGCGCTGGCTGGTCTCGATGCGGATGATATGGCCGGGTTTCATCTTTACGGAGGCCAGGTTGGTGGAGGTTTCCACCAACCCCGGAATGTCTTGGCTCATGGCATATACACCGTGAGGTGCGGCATAGATGGTTTGCAGCAATCGCTTGGCGGTATCTTTGTCAATGGCTTTGGGACGGGCTGCTTCCGATTCGAGCACGAATTGGAGGTCCGGGTCAACGACGGCATATTCTGCCTCCACTTCGGCGGCAAAGACATTCAAGTCTGTGCGCAGGGCATGCTTGTCGGCATCGGGTATGGCAATTACCGCGTGTGCTTCGCGGGCAATGGCATTGCGCAGGTTACCACCGTCTATTTCGCAAAGGTACATGTCGTACTTCTGGGATGCCTGGCTCAGGAAGCGGTTCAGCAGTTTGTTGGCATTGCCACGCCCCAGGTGTATGTCGCCGCCGGAGTGTCCGCCTTTCAGCCCCTTTACCTGCACTTTGCAGCAGAAGTATCCTGCAGGTACGTCCACTTCCCGGTAGGTGAACTCGCCAACGGAATCTATGCCTCCTGCACAGCCGATGAAGAGCTCGCCTTCATCTTCGGAATCAAGGTTCAGCAGAATGTCTCCGTTCATGAAACCTTCTTTCAGTGCAAAGGCACCGGTCAGTCCGGTCTCCTCGTCCACGGTGAATAAGCATTCGACAGGACCGTGTTCAATGCTGTCGTCGGCAAGGATAGCCAGTTCGGTGGCTACACCGATGCCGTTGTCGGCTCCCAAGGTAGTACCTTTGGCTTTCAGCCATTCGCCGTCAATTTCGGTTTCGATAGGGTCGGTCAGGAAATCGTGCTTCACGTCGTTGTTCTTTTCGCATACCATGTCGATGTGCGATTGAAGTACGACAGTCTTGCGGTTTTCCATGCCCGGAGTGGCGGGTTTCTTTATCAGAACGTTTCCGGCTCCGTCCACTTTTGTTTCCAACTTATGTTTTTCTCCGAATGCTTTTAAGTAAGCAATGATTTTCTCCTCCTCCTTAGAAGGACGCGGCACTTGGCAGATTTCCTCGAAATAGTGAAATACACCGGCCGGTTTCAAGTCTTTTTTTTCCATAATTATCTGAATTAACAGCTGCCTTACATGCGTTTATGCAGCCTTCATTATCAATTGTCAATTATTAATTCTCCATTAAATTAACCGCTTATTGCTAAATATGGTTAAAATGGTTGGCTATTTTATTCCCCTTTCTCTTTTTTTAGAGTAAAAAAGGCGTGTTAGTCCAACCAAAGCCCTATATTTGCACCCACAAAAATAGTAAAAACGCTATTTTCATGTAACAAAATTAATGGAAATGCTTGATACAATATTGATAACTCTGTTAATAGTTGCTATTTGCATTGTTTTATTGGGTGTAAAGGTCTTTTTTGTGAAAGGCGGCAGGTTTCCTAATGGGCATGTCAGTGGCAATAAGGCTATGCGCGATAGAGGTATCGGCTGTGTGCAGTCGCAGGATAGGGAAGCGCAACGCAAATCCCGTTTTTCCATTGATGAACTGGAAAAAGCCTTAAACGATAGTATGAACTAAATTTTAAAAACAATATTTATCAATTATGAAGAGATTAAACTACCTCATGAACGGTCTGGCAGCTCTCGCACTGATCGTTTTATTTGCTCAATGTGCCGGCAATACTGATAAACAGACAACAAACGCTCCTGCACAAGCCGGCGGATTATCGGAAATGAAAATTGCTTATGTTGAAATAGATACGCTTTTGGCAAAATACAACTATTGCATAGACTTGAATGAGGCTATGGTGAAGAAAGGAGAGAATGTCCGCCTGACCCTGAACCAGAAAGCCAGCGAGCTGGAGAAGCAGAAACAGGAATTCCAGACAAAGTACCAGAACAACGCTTATCTTTCTCAGGAGAGAGCGCAGCAGGAATACAACCGCATTGCCAAATTGGAGCAGGATTTGCAAAATTTGAGCAACAAGCTGCAGTCTGAGCTGATGAGTGAGAATGAAAAGAACAGCTTGCAGTTGCGTGATTCTATCAATGCTTTCCTGAAGGAGTACAATAAGACAAAAGGTTACAGCATGATTATCAGCAATACGGGTTTTGATAATCTGCTCTATGCAGACAGTGTCTACAACATCACTCGTGAGATTCTGGATGGTCTGAATGCAAGATACTCTTCTCCGGTGAAGAAATAATATATATCCTAATGATATAAGAAATAAGGATGTACTTTCGGTACATCCTTTTTTATAGGAGGGTGAATTCTAAGTCCTCTCCAAACAATATCTATAAAATCTTACCCAAGTTTACGAACATTAACGTATCCTTGGGTAAGTTTGTATATAGACATAACTACTCTTCAGAAGTGTATAGCTACTTCCTAAA
>NZ_JABXJH010000055.1:0-25860 GCF_013373675.1 Bacteroides sp. L10-4 | reverse complement strand
GATTCTGAAACATGGAAGAAAGGCAAAGTCGCTTGTCAAATATGGATTGGAAGAGATTTCGACCATACTTATGCGTCCGACTTATACCCCAAAATTCGATGTTTTCAAATTTTTGTCATGTACTTAAATCAACGACCGTCAGATAACAGTGGCCAGAAAGGCTTCCGAGCCCCGGCCGCAAGCCGTGAACCAGGAAATCAAGGTGACCGGACAGGTGTTCGACGATCTGGGAGAAACTGTTCCGGGAGCGAACGTTACTTTGAAAGGTAATTCCACAGTGGGTACGGTGACCGACCTGGACGGTAACTTTACGCTGAGTGTTCCTCAAGGCTCCACGCTGGTGGTGTCGTTCATCGGTTATGCACCGTATGAATATGTGGTAAAGGGAACGGAAAAGGTGGTCATAAAGCTGGCTCCCGACTCTCAGGCATTGGACGAGGTTGTGGTAGTAGGTTACGGTATGCAACGTAAAAGCTCTATCACGGGTGCCATCGCTTCGGTGAAGTCCGACAAATTGAAGGATGTGACTACTCCCAGTGTAGCCAACATGCTTCAAGGTAAAGTGGCTGGTGTGGTGGTTACGCCTACTTCCGGTCAGCCGGGTGCGGGAGTAAGTATCCGTGTGCGTGGTATCGGGTCTATCCGTGGTAAGCAGGAACCTCTGTGGGTAATTGACGGTGTAGTGGGCGATGCGCTTGCCGACCTCAACCCGAACGACATCGAGAGTATTTCTATCTTGAAAGACGGTTCGGCCACAGCCCTTTACGGTTCTCGTGGTGCCAACGGTGTTGTGCAGGTCACTACCAAGCGTGCCACTACAGGTACTTCGCAAATCAGCGCTTCCGCCAAATTCAGTATCTCCCAGTTGCAGAAAGGCCACTTGGAGATGATGAACGGAGCCGAATATTATGATTATCTGGTTACCGCCTATACCAATGCAGGCACGTTGGCCGACCAGCACTCGCTCCAGCCCTATCTGAAAGACCGGAATTTCGATTGGTGGGACTATGCGACGCAAAACGCCCTCACTCAAAATTATAATGTGGCGTATAAATACGGTAACGACAAAATCAAGTCCTATATCTCCGGTGACTACTATACCGAAGATGGTGCCATCAAGGGATATGATTACGACCGCTTCACGCTGCGCTCCAATACCGATTATGTGGTTAACAACCGTTTGACCTTGAAAGCCAAGCTGGCTGTCAGCTATCGTGAGATTTTCGACCAACAGATGCCGTTGAACTATACCAGCTATACACCGTGGGATACTCCTTACGACTCTCAAGGTAACTTGAAGACCGGAAAAGAGGGACGTCCTACAAAAGAAGATGCTCCTACCGCCGATCCGCGCGACTACTGGTATTCGGACGGTAACTACAACAACATCTATAACAATCAGCTGAACTGGTCGAAGAGTAGAAAGAACGCGATGGATATCGGTTTCGGCTTTGACTACAAACTGTTTGACTTCCTTACTTTCGAATCGAACAATAAAATCGGTTTCAGCAATAGCTTCGGTGAGTCTTATACCGACCCGAAAGCAATCGGACAAGAAACTTTGCAAGGTACAATCTACAACTCTACAGTCAACACAAGAGTAATTTTCGCCAATCAGATGCTGCGTCTTCTGAAAACTTTTGCCGACAAGCACGAAATCAATGCCTACATGTTCTATGAATACAATGAAAGACGCTATTATGACAATACGGGTCAGGCTTCCAAAATGTATCAGGGTAATGAGATTCTGAGCGGCGGTGCTTCCAATCCTAAAGTATCGGGCACAAAGACCGAGGAAAGGGATGCCGCATACCTATTCAATGGAAACTACTCTTATGACAACAAGTATCTTTTCCAAGTGATGTTCCGTGTGGACGGTTCTTCACGTTTCGGTGCCAACAAGCGTTGGGCTCCTTTCTGGTCCATCGGTGGCGGTTGGAACATGCACGAGGAGGAATTTATCCAGAAACTGGGCTTCATCAACCAATTGAAACCCCGTATCTCGTATGGTATTACCGGTAACCAGCCGGGCGGTGCATACGAATGGGTGACGAAGTTGAGCACTACATCCGAATATGGCAGCAACGTAGCTTTGTACTCTAACTATGCAGGAAACCCGGACCTTTCTTGGGAGGAGACTGCTTCTTTGGACTTCGGTCTTGACATCCGCTTGTTCGATCGCGTGAACATCGTGTTCGATGCCTACTCCAAGAAGGTGAAGAACCTGATTTACTTGAAGCACTTGCCCGCAGTGACAGGCTACAACCGTCAGACGGCCAACAACGGTAAACTGGAAAACAAGGGTTTTGAAATCACTGTGTCTCCCGAGATTATCAAGACCAAAGACTGGTACTGGGATATGTCCTTCAACTTGGGTTACAACAAAAACAAGATTACCCAACTGCCCGATGGCAATGAATATACATCGCAGGCTGTAGCGGTGGGCTATCCTTACATGAACTGGTATCTGCCGGAATGGGCAGGTGTAGATGCCATGACCGGACGCCCTTTATGGTTTGTGACCAACGAAGAGACCGGCGAGAAGACGGTGACGGGCACTTACAGCAAGGCAAACTCTGTACTGCTGAATGCTTCTCCTACTCCGAAGTTCAACGGTGCCATCGGAACTTCTTTGTCGTGGAAAGGCCTCTCCTTGAATGCCAATTTCGTATTTAGTGCGGGAGCCAAGATTTACAACGGCATGCGTGCGGGTGCACTCGACCGTGATGCCGGTCGTCCTTCTCAACCGCCTATGAAGCTGGCCGACGGATGGAACCGTTGGGAGAAACCTGGCGACAAGGCCACACATCCGCAACTGATAGCCGGCGGAAACAATGGTGCCGACCAAGCATCCACACGTTATCTGGAGAACGGTGACTTCTTTAAACTGAAATCCCTGACACTGGCCTATAGTTTGCCGAAAGGATGGCTGAAACCGCTGGGGCTGACTTCTGCCAACATCAGTGTGGGAGGTGAAAACCTGTTCACCATCACCAAATATTCGGGACAAGATCCGGAAATCCTGTTCTCTTCCAGTTACAACGGATCGGCCGGCAGTCTGGGTTATCCTACCGTAAGACGTTTTACCGTAGGTCTGAATGTTAATTTTTAATTGAATATCAAGAAGTATAATCGTATGAAAATAAAATATGCATTAGGAGCCTTGGGGCTATTGGCAGGAATGTCCGGATGCAGTCTGGATGTGAATATGTATGACGGAGTGATGGCCGAAGATTTGGACAACAAGAATATCACCGAATTGTCGCAAGGTACTTACCGTTTGCTCAAGAACGACGGTGGATTGATAGATAATGGCTACTACTTCTGGGCGTTTGGCGGTGATGACATTACATGGAACGGAACCTCAACGGGGGAGACATGGACGCTGTATGACTATAGTCGGAACATACGTAGCAGTGTGACGGAATATACTTGGGAGTTGGGTTACCGTGTGATTGGTAACTGCAACGAAGTGATTGAGAGAGTCAAAGGCTTGGGTGAAAAAAGTTCTGCTGAGGAAACGATAATGATGGGCGAGAACTACTACCTGCGTGCTTTGAGCTATTTCTTGTTGGTCAACGAGTTTGCACAGCCCTATTCCAACAATCCTACGCAGAATCCGGGTTTGCCTCTGAAGTTGAATACCGGTATTACGGACGAGGATATGCCGAAATCCCGTTCCACAGTGGCCGAAGTTTACGAGCAGGTGGTGAATGACTTGAAGGATGCCATCACTTACATGACTTTGCCGGCAGGTATGAGTTCCAAGTCGAACATCTACGCTACCAAGGAGGCTGCCGAAGCACTGTTGGCAAGGGTTTATCTCTACATGGATAATTGGGACGGTGCCTGGCAGATGGCAAACAATGTCATCACCTCAGGCAAGTACGAACTGGAACGTGGAGAACGTTATGCCACTTATCCGCAGTTTATTCCTGAAGATAACAGAGAGACTATCTTCGCTGTACGCCGCACGCTTGATAAGGATGACAATAGCGCCGGTCGTATGGGAGGAATGTTTATATGTATAGATGGTACAGGCTGGGAAGAAATGTCTCCCTCTTCCAGATATCTGGAGTTGATAGAACTTCATTTGGATGACAACGATATGCCCCTTGACTTGCGTAGCCAATATATTGTGAAGAGATTTGTGGAAGATGGAGCCGATGATTATACTCCGGTTCCCTATCTTGACAAGATGTATGAAGACTGGACGTTTGTCTATGGCAGAAAACCTGACAATTCCAAGACTTATAAATATGAGCAGAAGCGTATCAGAAAGCAGGCTGACGGCAGATATGCTGTGGTGAGAGCTGCAAAAGAAGGTGAACCGGAATACAATGCCGACAAAACGGTGTATGTAGTAGATAATAGTGTTGATTTCCAGTCTGGTCCGTATTTGCAGAAAGAGGATTATAACTTGGGTGAACGCTACTTCATCTTGGATGCAAGCGGCAACAAGGTTATCGGCCGTATCGAACCGAGAGTGTTTGATGCTGACACTAAGCGTGGCAAGGATGCCCAATTCTTAGTATATGCCATCAATAAACTTTCTTATCAGGAACAGAGTAAGCAATTGTGGTCGCCGGTCATCTCCCGTCTGTCGGAAATGTACTTGATTCGTGCGGAAGCCAACATTGAAAAGGGCGGTACGGTAAAGGCTACATTGGATGATGTCAACGAACTCCGCAGAAGAGCCGGTATTCCGGAATGGACCGAGGAGAATATGAAGATTGCTGAAAACGGTAGCCCCAAGGATATCCGCAAGATTGTGGAAGAAGAACGTATGCTGGAACTGGCTTGGGAAGGCCATCGCCGTTTCGATGTGTTCCGCAAACGTCAGACTTTGGATAGAAGATACCCAGGCGGTCATACCATGAAACTGGCAGAGCCTTTCTATGAGATTCCGTACAATTCTCCGGCTGTCTGCGAGTTCATCCCACAGCTTCAGTACGATGCTTATCCTTATAAGTTGGAACAGAATCCTTAATGATAAACAGATTTACTAATTTAAAATAGACATACAAATGAAAAAGTTATCATATTTAATGTTGTTTCTTTTGTCGGTCATCATGTATGGATGTGCCGAGACTGAGCAGCCGTATGTAGGATATATTGTTGTGGAACGTGCGGTAGTGGATGCTGCCGCCGGTTCAACTGCTACTGTAGTAGCTGATACGGATATTTCCTCTTCTATTTTCGTGCAAGTGGAAGATGGGGCCGACTGGTGTCAGGTGGCGGCTAATGGCAAGAATATAACTGTAACTGCTACGGCGGCCAATACGGCAGAGGCTTTCAGAACTGCTACCGTGTACGTGAAATGCGGATATCGTGAAACCACTTTTACCGTGTTACAGAAATTCGATGGACAAGAGTATCTGCAATATGACTGGACGCGCTGGACAGCTACCGGAAACGGTGTAGAAGCAAATGACGGTGGTGGCTATCCCAGCCTATTTACCGAGAATCGTGGGGAGTTCTGGCATAGCCAATACTCAACAGCGGTGCCTCTTCCTTATGTAATCGTTGTTGATATGAAAGAGGAGCTGGAAGTAGCCAAGTTTGATATCGGTAGAAGATACTATTCCGTAAATGGTAATAACTACGGTACGGTGAAGGCATTGAATATCTATGCCAGCACTGATAATGAAAACTTCACTGCTGTAGGAGGGTTCACATTTGCATTGCCGTGGACTGCACCCGATGGAACCGTTGTAACTTCTGCTACCCATCCTCTGATTCCGGCTTTTGAAGAAGTGATACTGACAGCACCGGTAACGGCGCGCTATATAAAACTTGAAATAACAGAAACCAACATGAGCAATAATGCTGCCCAGATTTCTTATTTCAAGGCCTATGAAAAAATCTAAAGTCACAATTTTGACTAACCTTATTTACTGAATCATTTGTGGAGGATGCCGCGAAGGTCGCTTCCGGCATCCTCTTGTTTAAAATTATAAAAAACGGAAACTTTATTCTAACCTTATACTCTATTATTTTATGAGAAACCTTTGTCTTTTTCCCATTCTATTCCTCCTTTTCACCCTTTTCATATCTTGTAAAGGAGAAGAGGAATTGCCGGTAACCACGCCTTTCATTGAAATCAGCAATCAAACTGTTCAGTTTGCACGTTTGGCAGCGAGCCAAACATGCAAAGTGAATACAAATATGGATGACATAAAGTGTGAGGTGACCTCAGGAGCCGACTGGTGTCAGGCAAGTTATGCCAATGAGGTGCTGACTATTGCAGTGGTGTCTAACCATGCCTATCAATCCCGTACAGGAACTGTCACACTGGTAGGAGGAGACATAAAGGCTACCGTCACAATTACCCAGGATGGTAAAGGCTCGTCTATCGGACAGGTGGGTGATGACCTGAAGATTGAGGCGACAAGTGCCAAGGCTTCTTCGCACCAGCCCGGTGAGGAGATTGAGAAGACATTGGATGGAAGCCTGAATACAATCTTTCATTCACCTTGGGTGGCCGATGAATATATGCCCGTTACGCTTGCCTATCATTTCGAGAAGGTGGAAAGGATGGACTATCTGGTTTATCATCCACGCACGGACGGTGGAGTGAATGGAAACTTCCGGGAGTTGGAACTCTATGTAGCCACTGCCGAAGAACCGGAGCCGAAGTTTTACGGAACGTACGATTTCCAAGGAAGTTCCGTAGCGTCCACCATCAGTTTCTCTCCGGCATTGGTGAACCCTACACAGATAAAGTTCGTTGTAAAATCGGGTAAAGGAGGATATGCCAGTTGCTCTGAAATGGAGTTCTATCGGAAGAATCCGGATAACTTTGACTATGCGGAACTGTTTACGGACGCCACTTGCTCTGAACTGAAGAAGGGCGTGGACGAAACCACTATTAATGCGGTGGAAAATCAGTTCTTCAAAGAGCTGGCGATGGAAATTCTTAAGGGTGAATATGAGAAAGAATTCAGGGTGCAAAGCTATAAATCCTGGCAACATCCGGATATCCCGGCCAAGCGCAACAAGACCAATATGTATGGACTGAGGGACAACCCTACGGGAATTTACGTCAATGAGGGCGAGGAGCTGGTAGTCTTGGTAGGCGATACGCACGGACAGAATGTCTCGCTGTTTATTCAAGACACGAAGAATACCATCACGGGGATGTCGATGCCTCTGTCCGAAGGTATCAACAAGAAGAAAGCTACAGTTTCGGGACTTATATATATCATGTATTATACTCCGACGGGGAGTGAACAGCCCGTCAAGATAAATATTGCGTCGGGCACCGTCAACGGTTATTTCGACAGCGGCAAACACACAAAGGTTGACTGGCAGAGGTTGCTGGACAAGGCTGTTTATAAACATTTCGACGTGATAGGTCGATATGCGTCGCTGACTTTTGAAACCGAAGCTTTCCGGAAATATACGCCCGACGGACTGGCATTGATTGACAAATATGACGAACTGGTGTGTCTGGAGCAGGAGTTTATGGGACTGCCCGAAAATAATCAAGGCTATAAGAACCATGCCTACTTCCTTGCCATATACGATGATGCAAGCTATATGTATGCCACTGACTACTACATGGGCTATCATGTAAGTACCCAGTCGGATATACTGGATTTGAAGAAATTCTCTACTACGGCTTGCTGGGGGCCTGCCCATGAACTGGGACATGTGCACCAGACCCGTCCTGGACTGAGATGGATAGGGATGACGGAAGTGACCAACAATATTCATTCTCTGTACATTCAGACTACTTGGGGGAATATTTCCCGCCTGTTGACGGACGGCTGCTATGAGAAAGCGTTCGGCACCTTGCTGAAGACGGGAAAGGCGCATAATGAAATAGATGACGTGTGGGTGAAATTGGTTCCCTTCTGGCAACTGAAACTCTATGTAATGGATGTAATGGGGAAAAAGGATTTCTATAAATACATCTATGAACGGTTGAGGCAACAGCCGGATTTGGATACCACAGAAGAGACGGACGGTCTCCATCAATTGAATTTCGTGAAATTGGCCTGCGAATCGGCGCAACTCGATTTGACGGAATTCTTTGAGGCATGGGGATTTTTGACGCCGATAGACAGGTCTGTGACGGATTATGGTACTACTCAATTCACCATTACCCGGCAACAGATAGAACAAGTAAAGGAAGAAATTGCCTTGAAGAATTATCCTAAGCCTGCACATGATGATATTTATAATATGAAAGATGATAATATATCCGATTATCGTGTACGTTGATCCGATAAAAAGGACTGTTTGGTTTTATGAACCAGTTTAAATGAATCTGGAAGAAAATTTAAGTAAGTCTATTGCTTAAAATGATGCTAAAGTAATCTGCGTTTTATTACCTTTGTACCCGAGTGATGAAAAACGAAATCTGATAGCGAATCATATCAGTATTATATATCTAACCTTTAAATAAAAAAGAATGAACGACCTGTTAAATAATCTGGGGAAATGGAAAACAATGTCATTTGCTTTTGCAATGCTTTTCCCGGCTCCCTATCTGGCAACACAAGCTGTGTGTGGAGAAAAGGACGGTGTTGCAATGGTGCGGCAAGTTTTCTCTGTCATCAGTGTTACGAAAATTAATCAGACAACTGTTGAAGTTCTGTATTCCAATCATCAGCGCATGACGCTTGATTTCTATGGAGACAATATCTTTCGTATGTTTCAAGACAATAACGGTGGCATACTTCGCGATCCGGAAGCAAAGCCGGAAGCAAAAATTCTTGTAAGCCAACCCCGTAAGGAAGTATCGCAACTGAAAGTTCAGGACGATGCAGGTTCTGTTTTCATCACTACCGGCAAGGTGAAAGTGGAAATGGATAAGAAGACAGCATTGATGAAAGTCGTCAACTTGCAAACGGGAGCCGTTGTGCTGGAAGAGGCCGAACCTGCCGTTTTTGATAAAGAAAGAGTTACCTTGAAGCTGAAAGAACATCCGTTGGAATATTTCTACGGCGGAGGTGTGCAGAACGGACGCTTCTCACACAAAGGCAAAACCATTTCTATCGAAAATCAGAATAGCTGGACGGATGGTGGAGTAGCTTCTCCTAATCCCTACTACTGGTCAACAAACGGTTATGGTCTCATGTGGCATACTTTCAAAAGAGGTGTCTATGACTTCGGACGGGAAGAGAAAGGCATTGTGAAGCTGTTTCATCAAACGGATTATCTGGATATTTTCGTGATGGTGAACGATGGTGCCGTGCCTTTGCTGAATGATTTCTATCAACTGACGGGTAATCCGGTACTGATACCGAAGTTCGGTTTCTATCAAGGGCACTTGAATGCCTATAACCGTGACTACTGGAAAGAAGACGAAAAAGGAATCCTGTTTGAGGACGGCAAACGTTATAAGGAGAGCCAGAAAGATAATGGCGGCATCAAAGAATCGCTGAACGGAGAAAGAAATAATTATCAGTTTTCTGCGCGTGCCGTGATAGATCGTTATAAGAATCACGACATGCCCTTAGGCTGGTTGTTGCCCAACGACGGTTATGGAGCCGGCTACGGCCAGGCGGAAACATTGGACGGCAATATTCAAAATCTGAGGAGTCTGACGGACTATGCTCATCGGAACGGAGTGGAAATAGGTCTGTGGACGCAGTCCGACCTTCATCCCAAAGAGGGTATCAGCGCGCTGCTGCAACGTGATATCGTCAAAGAGGTAAGAGATGCGGGAGTGCGTGTGTTGAAAACCGATGTTGCCTGGGTAGGTGCCGGATACTCTTTCGGATTGAACGGTATTACGGATGTAGCCCGGATTATGACTTATTATGGTAATGAAGCCCGTCCTTTCATTATCTCTTTAGACGGTTGGGCGGGTACACAGCGTTATGCCGGCATTTGGTCGGGCGACCAAACCGGAGGTACATGGGAATACATCCGTTTCCACATTCCTACTTACATCGGTTCAGGACTGTCAGGCAATCCAAATATCTGTTCGGATATGGACGGTATTTTCGGAGGAAAGAACCCCGTTGTGAATACACGTGATTTCCAATGGAAGGCCTTTACCCCTATGCAATTGAATATGGATGGATGGGGTGCCAATGAGAAATATCCCCATGCTCTTGGCGAACCTGCCACTTCCATCAACCGTTGGTATCTGAAGTTGAAGTCGGAAATCATGCCATACGCCTATAGTATCGCCAAAGAATCTGTGGACGGACTGCCTATGATGCGTGCTATGTTCCTTGAATATCCCAATGTCTATACGTTGGGCAAAGCTACGCAATATCAGTTCCTTTATGGACCGTACTTCTTGGTGGCTCCCATTTATCAAGCCACGAAAGCCGATGAACAAGGCAATGACATCCGTAATGGCATCTATCTGCCTGATGGTGAATGGGTAGATTATTTTTCCGGTGAAATCTATCAAGGCGGATGCATTATCAATAATTATGTTGCACCGCTTTGGAAATTACCTGTATTCGTGAAGAACGGAGCCATTATTCCTATGACGTCCCCCAATAATAACGTCAATGAAACAGACAAAAATCTGCGTATATACGAACTCTATCCTTACGGAAAGAGCACATTTACCGAATATGATGATGACGGTATGACTGAAGAGTACCGTTCGGGCAAGGGTGTAAACACTCTGATTGAATCTGTTGCCGGTGAAAAGGGCGATGTAACGGTAATCGTTCATCCGGCTCAGGGCGACTTCAATGGTTTTGTAAAAGAGAAGTCAACCGAATTCAGAATCAATGTAACCGAGAAACCCAAAAAGATTCTGGCAACTGTCGGAAAGAACAAGGTCAAACTTGTGGAAGCAAACAGCATGGATGAATACCTTCAGAAAGAGAATGTCTATTTTTATGATGCCAAACCCAACTTAAACAAGTTTGCCACTAAAGGAAGCGACTTCGAGAAAGAGGTAATCACGAAGAATCCCCAAGTGCTTGTCAAGTTGGCGGCTACTGACATTACAGCAAACCGGACAACCTTGAAGATAAGCGGTTTTGTATTTGCTCTGGCTGATAGGTATAAGGTAACTTCAGGTCCGCTGGTCGCTCCGAAAGCGCAGGTCACCGAAGATAATACGGAAGCCTATGCTTTGAAACCGACTTGGGAAAAGGTGGATAATGCCGATTATTACGAGATAGAGTTTGAAGGTATGAATTATAGTACCATTAAAGATACGGAATTGCTGTTTGAAGGACTGAACGTGGAAACCATCTACAACTTCAAGATACGTGCGGTGAACAAAGACGGGCAATCTGACTGGTCGGCCTTCAGTGCCACTACGAAAAGAGACCCGCTGGAATTTGCCATACATGGAATTGTGGGTGAGACAACTGCCGCCAATCAAGGTCGTTCACTCCGCCGTTTATTCGACTTTGAGGAAGGAGAGTTGTGGCATACCAAGTACAATGAAAAGGCCATTCCGTTCGACTTGATTATGGATTTGAAATCGATCAACCAAGTTGATAAATTCCATTATCTCCCTCGTGAGAATGCCGGAAACGGAACTATCTTGAAAGGTACGGTTTACTACAGCATGGATAAGGAGAACTGGACCGAAGCGGGAGCATTCGACTGGAAGCGTGATAATGAAGTGAAGATATTCACGTTTTCCCAAGTGCCGACAGCCCGTTACATAAAGATGAACGTTACGGAAGCTGTGGGTAACTATGGTTCGGGTCGAGAAATATACGTATTCAAAGTGCCTGGAACAGAAAGTTATCTGCCGGGCGACATCAACAACGATAAGTTGGTGGATGAAAACGACTTGACTTCTTATACCAACTATACCGGTCTGCGTCGGGGCGATGCCGATTTTGAAGGATACATCAGCAATGGTGACTTGAATCGTAACGGACTGATAGATGCTTATGACATTTCAGTCGTGACCACACAACTTGAAGGCGGTGCCGACGGTGTCAGAGGTGAAAAGGTGGAAGGAAACATCAGCATCAGTACCCCGAAACGCAGTTATGCCAAAGGTGAGATTATCGAGGTGTTGGTGAAAGGAACCGACCTGCGCCATGTGAATGCCCTTAGCTTTGCTCTGCCCTATAATCCTGCCGATTATGAGTTTGCTGGTATACAGCCGTTGGGCATGAAGGCGATGGAGAATCTGACGAACGACAGACTTCACACTAATGGGGTCAAGTCTGTATATCCCACATTCGTGAATATCGGAGAACGTGAGGCTCTTGAGGGGGATTGCGATTTGTTTGTCATCAGATTCAAGGCTCGCAGGAATGTGAAGTTTGACTTGAAGATGTTGGACGGATTCTTGGTAGATAAACAATTAGGTGTATGCAATTTCTAAAACTATGTTACTCATTTGCTTCATTTGTATGCTTTGAGTATCTTTGCGGAGTGAATGAGTAACGTTATAATAATTCTAATTTTAAATTAACTAAATCATGAAGAAAATTGGATTCTTGGTGTTGAGCTTATGCTTTGCATTTAGTGCATGCTCAACGCAAACTGCCACTACTGTGAACACCTCGGAAAAAGGAACGCAGTGGGA
Organism: Bacteroides sp. L10-4; assembly: GCF_013373675.1. Taxonomy (NCBI): domain Bacteria; kingdom Pseudomonadati; phylum Bacteroidota; class Bacteroidia; order Bacteroidales; family Bacteroidaceae; genus Bacteroides; species Bacteroides sp. L10-4. Next base: position 13,376 of record NZ_JABXJH010000055.1, on the reverse strand, counting down.
ATGGAAAAATGGAACTATTGTTGTGCAGACGCCCGAACGTCCTGCAGGACAAAAGAGTGTGTTGGGACTTACTGTTCCCAAGATGGAAGTAGTGCGTGTAGGTTTTGTAGGTTTGGGTATGCGTGGCCCCGGTGCGGTAGAGCGTTTTACTCACATCCCCGGAACTCATATTGTGGCTCTTTGCGACTATGAGGAAAAGCGTGCGGAGAGATGTCAGAAGTATCTTGAAAAAGCATCTCTGCCCAAGGCTGCCGTTTATTCCGGTGCTACCGGCTATGAGGAACTCTGCAAGCGCGATGATATAGACCTCGTTTATGTTGCCGCCGACTGGCTGCATCATTTCTCCGTTGCCAAATGTGCTTTGGAGAATGGCAAGCATGTGGCTATTGAGGTTCCTTCTGCCATGAACTTGCAGGAATGCTGGGATTTGATTAACTTGAGTGAAGCAAATCGCAAACACTGTATGATTCTGGAGAATTGCTGCTATGACTGGTTTGAAATGAATACTTTGAACATGGCTCAACAAGGCGTTTTCGGTGAGGTTATCCGTGCACAGGGTGCTTACATCCACAACTTGGAGCCGTTCTGGGATTACTATTGGAAAAACGGTGAAAACGACAAATTGGGATGGCGTCTGGAGTTCAACATGAGACATCGCGGTGATGTGTATGCTACTCACGGCCTTGGCCCTGTGGCACAAGCACTCGACATTCATCGTGGCGACCGTGTGACTACATTGGTGGCGATGGATACGAAGTCTGTAGTAGGTAAAGCGTTGGTAGAAGAACGTGCCGACTCTGCTTGCAATAATTTCCGCAATGGAGACCATACTACTACTTTGTTGCGTACAGCCAATGGTAAGGTGATTGAGATTCAGCACAATGTAATGACTCCGCAACCTTACAATCGTCTGTATCAGCTTACCGGTACTAAGGGATTTGCCAACAAGTATCCTGTAGAAGGATATGCTTTGGATGCCAAGCAGCTTAGTGCTTCGGGTGTACAGCCTAAAGTGGACGATTTGAGCTCGCATGGCTTCCTGCCTGATTCTGAAATGAGAGCTTTGATAGAAAAGTACCAGCACCCTATTCTGAAGAAATATGGTGAGATGGCCAAGGAAGTAGGTGGTCATGGCGGTATGGACTTTATCATGGACAGCCGTATGATATATTGCTTGCAAAACGGTCTTCCTTTGGATATGGATGTATACGACCTCGCTGAGTGGTGCTGCCTTGCAGAATTGGGCGAGCTTTCTATGGACAACGGTTGTGCGGCTGTGGCATTCCCCGATTTCACCCGTGGTGAATGGAATGTGGTGAAGGGCTACAAGCATGCTTATGCAAGTCTGGAAGAGGAAGCGGCTTCCATGGAAAAGGCGAAAGCATTTACTGCTAAGTTGAAGGAACAGGGAGCTAAGGAATGGGCTGCTGAAAAGAAATAATAAGAAGCAGATAAATTCTTAAAGTACGCACGGGTTACGCGGAAAGTTACGGATGAATTTTATTCTCCGTAGATTCCGGGTAATCCGTGTCTCTTTTTGTATTCTTGCGTTAATAAATGAACCTCCGAAAATCTTGCTGTTTCTTAAAAGCATTGTATATTTGTCTTCATACCTGAGATACTTTACTCATGTTGAAGAAACACATACAGCCATAATTAGGCATTACAGCCGTTTGTCTGTTTGCTGCTTTCCCGATACTGTAGACTGAATACTTGTTTCCTTTAACAAAACAGACTGTTTCAATATAGCGAACTGACAGTTTCAATATGATGAACAAATAGTTCTGATATATTGGAACAATGTGTTACGCTTCTATATTCTTATGCTTCTTATACTCTTCAATCACGTGTTTCCTGCTTTGGAGTATTTGCCAGCGATATACCAGGCAAGTGGTAATGAAGTAACTCCCCGTTTGTATCCATAGTGCCTGATACTCGAAAGAGACTTCATGGAGTGTGGCTCCCATGCTGTTGATGCGTACATAGGCGTTGATGCCAAAGGTAGAAGGGAAGATGTACGAGAAGTACTTCCAGAAAGCAGGCATGGCAGTTCCCGGCCACGAAATGCCGGAAAGGAATAGCAACGGCACGGAGGTGAACACGAACAGCAGCATGCACGTTTCGCGGTTGCGGATGGCAATGGATGCCGTCATGGCAAAGAAAATACAAGCGGCCAGGTAGGGCAGGGTGAACAGAACCAGGACACCCGGTATCGCTATTTGGTTGAGGCTGAAAAGCCATGGAACCACGCACAGTATATATACCGATATCAGTGAATATATCATGAAGTAGCTCAGCCCTTTTCCCATCACAATACGTAGTGTGCCGTTATAATGGCGGTTGATAGGCACCAGGTCTCTGAAACGGTTCTGCTCGCGTGCCGTTCCGGCAGACAAGCCGATGCCGAGCAGAAGGGTTTGTTGGATAATCAATACTAATACAGCTGGAATCAGGAAAGCGGCAAATCCGTTGGTCGGGTTATAGAGGGCGACATCCTCATACTCTATCGGGTAGGCGGTAATCTCGTCTTGGCGGTCGGTGGTATTGGCGCTTCGCTCCACTTTGATGTCTGCGTTCATGGCGAGCGACACGTTGGTGTTGGCAGTCAGCAAGGCTTTGTAATACAGCAGTCCGCTCATGTCGCAGAAGATACTGACCTGCGTTTGCTTACCGCGTACAATGTCGTCGCTGAAGCTGGAGGGGATGTATATAATGCCGTATGCCTTGCGCTCCTTCAGCATCAGTTTGGCTTCTTCCATATCGGCGCAGTAGCTCACGAGGCTCACTTCGGGGCTGGAGTCCACTTTCCGCAGGTATTCGCGGCTCAACGAGGAGCGTGAATCATCCACCACGACAGTGGGCACTTCGTGGATGGTTTCGTTGGTATAGATGAAAGCATATATCAACGGATAGGCCAACGGAACGAGCACGAAGAAGATGAGCACGCCTTGGTCGCGGAAGGTTGTGCCGAATTCCCGTTTCCATATATAGAACAAGTCATGAATGCCTTGTATCACTTTCTGTCTGAAGGTCAGGTCTTTCATTAGGGCATATATTTATAGTAAACCAATGCTCCTTTCAGCCTATGGGCTATGAAGAACGGAAGCATCATGAAAATAAGCAGTGCTACGTAGTTGACCCACGAGTAAATCATGGGGTATCCATTCAGTGCCTGGTCCACATATATCAGGAAATAGTGGCGCAGGGGGAACAGATTGGCCAATGCCTGCAATACGGGGTGCATGCCCATGACGGGGAATGACAATCCGCACATGGAGAAAGAGAGTACGCCCCATAGGGAAGCGAAACTGAGTCCCAGACGCAGGGTAGGCAAGGTTCCTATCATCAATATTCCCATGCCTTGCGATGCCAACACTAGGCAAAGGGTGGCAAGCAGCATCGGTAGGATGCCGCTGTTGCAGGGGAAATGGAGGAAACCGTAGAGGTATACATTATATAATATCCCCATCAGGAAGAAGATGGCGGTATGTGGTAGCAGTTTGCCGGCAAGGGAAATCCAAATGGAATTGTTGCCCATGTGCAGCCATTCTCGGGCGGTGCGGTCTTTTATCTCGACTCCGATGGAATAGACGGTTACCATGAAGATAAGCAGCATCAATACACCCGGTGCAAAGGTATTGCATAGATATACGGAGTAGTTCAGCCACGGGTTATTGAGTGGATGCGTATCTATGACGATAGGCTGGAGGAAGGCCATCGCTTGCTCTTCGGTAGCTCCTTTGGCATATAGGGTGGTACGTGCTGCGGCGCCGGATGCCAATTCGCTCATCATCTTCATGTCTTTGAAGAGGAGTGAACCTGCGATGAGCAGGGTATTGTTTGTGTAGAAAGAGAGTTTGGGCTGTCGTCCGGCTTGTGCTTTGGCAGAGGTACCTTCGGGAATGTAGAAGAAACCGTAAATCTCTCCGCGTTGCATGGCGGTACGGGCTTCGTTGATGGTAGGGTAGCGGGCGACGACGGCTGTCTGCTCAAAAGCGTCCAAGTTACGTGTCAGCTGGCGTGAAGTGGCACTCATGTCTTGGTCTACCACACCTACGGGCATGTCCGTAGGAAGCCCGGAGTCCATCAGCGTGGTGAAGAATATATAGCAGAACAACGGTGCTATCACCATACAGAACAGATAGAGCGGGCGAGAAACAAGACGGCGGCATTCGCGTCTTGCTACATTCCACAAAGCCGTATGTTTCTTATTTCTTTCCATCATCCTCTCCAATAACTCATAACTCCTTTATTTCTTCAATATAACACTCATTCCCGGACGCAGTCCTTCTACCTTCTCTTGCGGAGCGGCTTTTACTTCGAATGTTTTCAGGTCGAACTGGCCGGTAGTCTTGGTCGCTTTCCAGGCGGCATATGTGCCGAGGTCCTTCATATAGTACACTTTCAGGCGGATATTCTTATCAAGGGCAGGTATGAACGCTTCGAATTCGGTATTCATACCCAATCCTTGCAGCAAGTCCTCGCGTACATTGAAAGTCACCCACATGTCGTCCAGAATGGCAATGTTCATAATGGGAGCACCCGTACCCACGAGCTCACCAACTTTGGGGAATATTTCGGATACCTCACCGGCAGCCTGTGCAATCAGGTAAGTTTCCTTAATGTACGATTCGACTTCGGCCACAGCTCCTTTGGCACGTTCCACCAAGGCAGCGGCAGCGGCTTTGTCTTCGCGTTCCGCACCGTTCTTGGCCATGTCGTATTGGGCTTTGGCGGCTTTCTCGGTAGCCCGGGCTGCATTGCGTTGGGCGGTAACTTCGTCAAGCTTCTGTGCGGACATCACGCCTTGGTCGTACAGGTTCTTCACACGCTTGTAGGATTTCTCAGAAATCTCCAGTCCGGCCAGTGCCTTTTGCCACATTTCGTAGGCAGCTTGTATCTGTTCCCGACGGGCGCCTTTCAAAGCCTTTTCGTTCTGGGCCTGGGCTGCCGATTCGGCGGCTCGTGCTTGTTCCAATTTGGCCTGTACGTCCGGAGCCTCCAGAATGGCAAGAGTGTCTCCGGCTTGTACGCTTTGTCCTTCTTTTACACGAAATTCCAGAATACGTCCCGGCACTTTGCTCGATACTCGATACTCCGTTACTTCTGCTTGTCCTTGCACCATCTCCGGCCCTTTACGCAACATGAAGAAACCTGCAAGGGCAACGATGGCAATGACTCCCGTCAGCGTGAGGAATGCCAACAACATGTTGCTGTTTTGTGATTTTGTATCCATCATTTTATTTGCTATTTGACTATTTGCGATTGAAGTTACATTTACTATTCTCAATTGAAGTTACTTTATTTCGATTACGAATCAATGACGATTTATTAATCGTCTAATCGTAAATCCCCCGTTGCCTTCCTCAGATAGATTTCCGTCAGTTTTGCGTCAATCTGTGCGTCAATCTTTTCCGATTGGGCGGAAAGCCATGCGGTATGTGCTTCGAGCACATTGCTTGCGGGTATAACGCCTTCCTCAAAACCAAGTGTAGCGTATCTCAGGTTCTCGTTGGCTTTTTCCAGATTCTTTTCGGCCATGGTCAGTTTTTTGGCAGCTTCGTTCACTTGGAAAACCGACTGGTTGACCTGCAACTCTATCTTTTCTTTGGCGTCATCCAACTGGTATTGGGCGATGCGTGCTTCCGATTTGGCTGCTTTTACTTTATAGATGCCTTCGCCCCAGTGCCAGATGGGTATCGACACCATGACGCCCACATTCCACATCCCCTTGAATTTCTTCTCAAAACTGTTGAAGACGGAAGGGTTGGTTGCCATATAGCTGCCCATTAGTGCTACGGAAGGAAGATATTCCGAGCGGGTGACATTTACTTTCTGCTTATAAATTTGCGTGGCGAGTTCCAGGCTGCGCACTTCGGGACGGGTGGCATAAACGTTGTTGATGTCAATGGTACCGTTTTTCGGAGTAGTGGGAGCCAGATCTTCCTTCTGTTCGTCTGTGAGCATGACGGGAGTGGAAAGGTCGAGACCACATAATTGGCACAGCAGCATCCGGGCAAGGCTCAGGCCATCGGTTACCTTGGTCAGAGTCATTTCGGCTTCATTCACTTTTACTTTGATGGAGAGTCCGTCTGCTTTGGTGGCAACGCCTTCGGCAATCATTTTGCCGACGTCACCGTCGAGCTTCTGCAGTAGTTTTAGATAACCTTCTGCCAGCTTCTTTTTATGGGCAAGGGACACTACCTGCCAATATGCCTGATCTGTACTCAGGATTACTTCCTGCATGCCGGTGTTGTGTTGCTGGCGGGCCAGTTCTTCGGCGTATTTGGTGATTCTGTTGTAGGCACGTATCTTGCCGCCCATATATAGGGGCTGGGTTAAGGTCAGTGCGCCCGCATACATGTTGCGGGTGTCTGTACGAAAGGCGTCGACCAAGGATTGGCCTGCGCCGTCGAGGGCACCTGCCAGACTTTGTCCTAAAGCCGGCAATTGACCTGCCAGTTCTGGGTGAAGCTGTGCGATGACTTGGGCAGCCTGCTGTAACGGTCCGCTGAGACTTGTGCCCAATCCGGACAAGGCTCCTTTCTGAGCGTCACTGAGGATGGACAACTCTTTTTGACTGCGCATATATCCACCGCTGGCCGAAATGTTGGGAAGGTAATTAGTGAATGCCGCTTTTCTTTGATAGTGGGCGGCGTTGATTTTTTCCTGGCTTATCAGCAGTTCTTTGTTGTTGGAGATTGCCAATGCACGGCAACTATCCAAGCTTAATGCTTCCTGAGCCTTCATGGGGAAGGACAGGTATGCCAAACAGATGAAACAGAAGAACTTTTTCATTGGGCTATACATTAATTAAAGTGATGAATCAGTTGTTTATACAGCAACAATAATTGCATAAACAACGATGCAAATGTATAGGCTTTCAATGATATTGCAAAATAATTTAGTTTTTTTTGTATTAATTCAAGCTGAATGATTGCGAACCGATAAGGGTACCGTCAGCAAAAATGTCTACGCGGTAGGTGCCTGCATAGAGGTATTCTTCTACATCCCAATATACGGTGACGGCTTGCTCTTCTCCGTTGTATTCTATATACTTCTTGATGGAATACACTAGTTCCCGGTTCTCGTACGGGAAGGTGTTCGAGGGACTTTTGGTCAGAACGTCGTTGTCCGGTTTGGTGATGCGGATGTAGAGGGTGCGTTCACCGGTCTCTGCAGTGATGTTTTTCACGATGGAGAAGTTTATTTTGAACTTCACGATGTCTTTTACCTTCTTGGCAGTCTTGCCGCGTTTGTTGGTGGGTTGCACAGAGATATTGGTGGCGTCCAGTTGTGCGGCAAGCGTCACGGTCTTGGCCAGGTTCTTCTTTTCTTCGGACAAGTTGCTGATTTGCCGGGAAGCGGCGTTGTACTTCTTGGTGACATCGGCTATGATTTCCTTCTGTTGGGCAGTCAGGCGGTTCAGCGAGTCAATCTGGTTGATGTAGCCTATCATGACTTTGCGGAGAGAGGCCAGTTCCTTCTTCAGACGGCGTATCTCGGTGGCATTGCTGCTCTTCACGGTACGGAGTTCTTCCAATAAACGTTGGGTCTTCAGTTGTTCTTGCTCCAAAAGTACGGAGAGAGAGTCATTGGAGACGGTCAACTTCAGTTCGTCATATTGTCTGGCGAAGTCTGTGTATTGATTTTCAAGGTCTTCTTTATCCAGATTGAATTCCATCACCAGCTCCTTGTTGGTTTGCTTTTCGGAAATCAGCAGAATGGTAACTCCTATTAATAATAAGATAAGGAGGCTGCCTGCCACGATGAGAAGTGTATTCTTCTTAACTGCCATTTTTGATTTTGATAATGATTAATGGTTAAGTGATTAATGATTTGTGACTGATTATTCGTCCAATGTTCGCTAATCGTCCGCAAAATTAATCATTAATCATTAATCATCATCCACTAATCATCGGCTAAATGTGTATTTAACTAAAATTATTACGGAAATATTTCTCTAATTACGAAGTTCGCTGTACTTTTGCGCCATCTTTAAAGAACACTTATAAACAAAAAAATTAGAAATTATGTCAAAAGTAACCGTAGTAGGTGCAGGTAACGTAGGTGCTACATGCGCTAATGTGTTAGCCTTTAATGAAGTGGCTGACGAAGTGGTAATGTTGGACGTGAAAGAAGGCGTTTCAGAAGGTAAGGCAATGGATATGATGCAGACTGCTCAACTGCTGGGCTTCGACACCACTATTGTAGGTTGTACCAACGATTATGAGAAGACTGCCAACTCCGACGTTGTAGTGATTACTTCCGGTATTCCCCGTAAGCCGGGCATGACTCGTGAAGAATTGATCGGTGTTAATGCAGGTATCGTTAAGTCGGTTGCACAGAACATCCTGAAATATTCTCCGAATGCTATCCTCGTGGTTATTTCCAATCCGATGGATACCATGACCTATTTGGCACTGAAGTCCTTAGGCTTGCCGAAGAACCGTATCATCGGTATGGGTGGTGCTTTGGACAGCTCTCGTTTCAAATATTTCTTGTCTCAGGCTTTGGGCTGCAACGCCAACGAAGTGGAAGGCATGGTTATTGGTGGTCACGGTGATACTACCATGATTCCGTTGGCTCGTTTGGCTACTTACAAAGGACAGCCGGTAAGCACACTGCTGAGCGAAGAAAAACTGAACGAAGTGGTAGCTTCTACTATGGTAGGTGGTGCTACGCTGACTAAGTTGCTGGGTACTTCTGCATGGTATGCTCCGGGTGCGGCAGGCGCTTATGTTGTTGAGTCTATCATCCATAACCAGAAGAAGATGATTCCTTGCTCGGTATATCTGGAAGGAGAATACGGTGAATCAGACATCTGTATCGGTGTTCCCGTAATCCTTGGTAAGAACGGTATCGAGAAAATCGTTGAACTGGAACTGACTGCTGACGAAAAAGCTAAATTTGCTGCCAGCGCTGCTGCTGTTCACAAGACAAATGCTGCTTTGAAGGAAGTAGGTGCTCTCTAATTGAGGGTAACTTAAAATGATAAGCAAACCTCACGGTCTTTTTTCGAAAGGAAAAGTCGTGAGGTTTTTTGTATTCTCCAAAAACAAGAATCATTATGAAAAAATTACTATTAGGTATTGCTGCCGCTTGCCTGGCAGGTTTTACTTTTGCACAGGATGCTCCACTCTGGATGCGTCATAGTGTCATCTCTCCCGATGGGACGACCATTGCTTTTACTTATAAGGGAGACATTTATACGGTGCCGGTTACCGGCGGACGTGCCATGCAGATAACTACCAATCCCGCATATGATACAGATCCGGTATGGAGCCCGGACAGTAAGCAGATTGCTTTTGCTTCGGACCGTATGGGAAGTCTGGACGTCTACATTGTGGCCAAAGACGGAGGCGAACCACGACGGCTGACTACCCACTCGGGAAGCGAAACACCGCTTGCTTTTACAGATGCCGGACATGTCTTGTTCTCTGCGGGCATCATGCCGTCTGCCGAGGCTGTTGTCTTTCCCTCTAACGGGCAGTTCAACCAGGTCTATCGAGTATCAGTGGAGGGAGGGCGCCCGACGATGATTTCGTCTATGCCTATGGAGTGCATCTCCATCAATAAGGAGGGAGCGATGTTGTATCAGGATAAGAAAGGTTACGAGGACTACTGGCGTAAACATCATGTATCGCCCATTGCCCGTGACATCTGGATGTATACTCCGGGGAAAGAACCGCAGTACCGCCAGCTGACCACTTTCGGAGGAGAAGACCGTGAACCGGTTTGGGCTCCTGATGGAAAAACATTCTACTATCTGAGTGAGGAAAACGGCTCTTTCAATATCTACCAACGTACTCCCGGAGATGCGAAGGCTGTGCAGTTGACGCACTATACCAAAAATCCGGTACGCTATCTCAGTGCCGCTACGGACGGAAGGTTGTGCTATGGATTTGATGGTGAGATTTACACCCTGCTTCCCGGTGGAGAAGCGCAAAAGGTGAACATCAGCATTGTTTCCGATAGAAACGACAAGGACATTATCCGCCAGATTAAAAGTAGCGGTGCCACGGAAATGGCAGTGTCTCCGGATGGTAAGGAAGTGGCTTTCGTTTTGCGTGGTGATGTTTACGTCACTTCAGTGGAATATAAGACTACGAAGCAGATAACGAATACTCCCTATCAGGAACGAACCGTAGACTTTGCTCCCGATGGGCGGACACTGGTTTATGCTTCCGAACGCGACGGGCTTTGGCAACTTTACACTTCGACGATTGTGCGTAAGGATGAAAAGCTGTTTACCTATGCCACAGAGCTGAAGGAAGAACGCCTGACAAACTCGGATGCCGCTTCTTTCCAACCCCAATACAGCCCTGACGGTAAAGAGATTGCTTTTCTTGAAAACCGCAGCGCCATCCGTGTCATCAATCTGAAGACAAAGGATGTGCGTACCGTTATGGATGGGAGGTACCAATACTCTTATTCGGACGGTGACCAGTGGTTCCAGTGGAGTCCGGATAGCAAATGGATTCTCTCTGACTATATCGGTGTGGGCGGATGGAACAACAAAGATGTTGTGCTGCTGAATGCTGATGGTAAGGGTGAAATGGTGAATCTGACCGAAAGCGGATACAACGACGGCAATGCCAAGTGGGTGTTGGGCGGAAAGGCTATGATTTGGACTAGCGACCGAGCGGGTTATCGTAGCCACGGCAGTTGGGGAGCCGAAGACGATACTTATATCATGTTCTTTGATGCTGAAGCATACGACCGTTTCTTAATGAATAAGGAGGAAACCGCTTTGCTTGAGGAAGCGGAAAAGGCGGAGAAGGCGGAAAAGGAAAAAGCCGGAAGGAAAGACGGAAAAGATGCCAAGAAGAAAAAAGAGGATGCCGATAAGGAGAAGGAGGAAAAGGTGGAACCGTTAAAGTTTGACCTTGCCAACCGCTTTGACCGCATTGTACGCTTGACCGTCAATTCCTCGCATATGGCAGATGCCATGCTTTCTGCGAAAGGGGATAAACTTTACTATCTGTCCGTTTTCGAGGATGGGTACGATCTTTGGGAACACAATCTGAAAGAGAATGTTACAAAAGTTCTTTTGAAGAAAGTAGGTGCAGGCGCTTTGCAGCCTGACAAGGAAGGGAAGAATATCTTCCTTTGTGCCCGCGACGGAATGAAAAAGATAGAGATTGAAGGCAGCAAGATTTCTCCAATTGAATTTGAGGCTTTCTTCGATTACCGCCCTTATGGTGAGCGTGAATATATCTTCGACCACATCTGGCAGCAGGTAAATGATAAGTTCTATGTGGCAGACTTGCAAGGTACGGACTGGAATGGATACAAAGAAACTTATAAGCGCTTCTTGCCGTATATCAACAATAACTACGATTTTGCGGAAATGCTGAGTGAGATGCTGGGTGAATTGAACGGTTCTCATACGGGAGCGCGTTATTATGCTTCGGGCGCAGCACTTCCTACGGCTGCTTTGGGAGTGTTCTATGATGAAGCTTATGCGGGCGATGGATTGAAGATTAAAGAAATTATAGCTCAGAGTCCATTAACGAAGAAAAAGACGGATGTCAAGCCGGGCTGTATTATCGAGAAAGTGGATGGTGTTGCCATTAAGGCTGGCGCTGATTATTTCCCGTTACTCGAAGGTAAGGCAGGCCGCAAGGTGATTCTCTCGGTCTATGATCCTGTTACCGGAAAGCGGTTTGAAGAAACCTTGAAGCCCATATCTTACGGTGCCCAGAATGAGCTGTTGTATAAGCGCTGGGTGGAAAACTGCCGCAAGAAGGTGGATGAATATTCCGGCGGACGCATTGCTTATATTCACATCAAAGGTATGGATAGTCCGAGCTTCCGTAAGATTTACTCCGATTTGTTGAGCGAAAGCAGTCGTAAGAAAGAGGCTGTTGTGGTGGATACCCGCCATAACGGAGGCGGGTGGCTGCACGAACAAGTAGCGACGTTACTTAGCGGCAAGGAGTATGAACGCTTTGTGCCGCGTGGCCAGTACATCGGCAGCGATCCTTTTGACAGATGGCTGAAACCTTCGTGTATGCTGGTTTGCGAGGATAATTACAGCAATGCCCACGGTACTCCTTTTGTGTACAAGACGTTGGGTATCGGTAAGCTGATAGGTGCTCCCGTGGCAGGAACCATGACAGCTGTATGGTGGGAAAGCCAGATCGATCCAAGTATTGTATTCGGTATTCCGCAGGTAGGTTGCATGGATATGCAGGGAAATTATCTTGAGAATCATACTTTACAACCCGATATCTTGATATATAATAAGCCGGAAGCTGTTTTGAAGGGAGAAGATGCACAGCTGAAAGCGGCGGTGGACCACTTGCTGAAGGGGTTGCAACAGAAGAGATGAGTTGTTAAAGTGCTTATTTTTAGGGATATTCAGTAAATGTCTCTAAAAAATAAGATGGCATATGAAGTGATTATGGTCTATCCTCTTCATATGCCATTATTATTGTCATTTTTTCGTGCTTTCTCACATAATTTTATCGGGCAGGGCATGACGCTCCGGAAGAAGTCCGATGCCCTCTTCTGCCCCTTGTGAATAAAATCATGTCATGCTGCTTTAGCCGTTTTGTTCCTGATTTTTTCTATCATCAGTACTGCATTTGCCGTATGTATTCCGAAGAAAATCCACAGGATTTCCGTCTTCCTGTTCCGTGCCTTTATCCTTGATAGTGAGTAATGTTGCTTTTGAGTTCCGAAGCTTCCTTCAAGCCGGGTGGCCCTTTCTTTTGAGAGTTCACTTCTGAGTACCTTTCTCAAGGGCTCATCCTTTGGTGCCCTTCCCTTGCGCACGAAGGAAGTGGATATCCCATATTTCGTACAGAACTTTCTGTTGGCATTATTGGCATATATGGAGTCGCCTGCCGCACATGTTACCCTCACTTTCATGAGCTTCTGCTGCATACGGATACAGTCCTTCAGACGTATACCCTCATTGAAGGCCTTGAACGAGATGTGTTCGATGAACGATATGCCGTCTGTCTGTATATTATTGACCTTCGCACCGAATTCGACGGATTTCGTTTCCTTACCTCTTACGATGGGACGTATATAATGACGGTCAATGCTGACAATACGGTCACTGACCTTACGGCCTTCAAATATTTCCTTTTCCTGTACAAGAACTTTTCTGATGATGGAAAGACGCTTCCGGTAATCCTGTGCATATCGTAGTGCAGCTCCGTAATCTCTATGAATTTCATCCATCTGTATGAGAAGTTTTTCAAGAAGCCTGATCATACGACGCTTGAGCATCCTTGTCCTTGATGCCTTTCTCTTTCTTTTCTTACAGTAGGACAGATAAGCCTTGGCAACATCACCATATTTGTTGCGAGGACGTCTTATGCCCAGAGCCCTGCAGTGCAGGCATATATGTCTGTAGAGCC